>PSRF01000190.1 GCA_003175865.1 Blastocatellia bacterium | reverse complement strand
CCTATTCTCATTTTGACGGACAGACAAAATATACTCTGTCGCTAGCGAACCTCGATGGCACCGATGAACGGACGCTTTTTACTTCGATTCCGCCGAGTTGGTTTACCGGATCACTCATTCCAGCCTGGTCGCCGGATGGGAAGACCATCGCTATTGGAATCAATGTAACCGAAGATAACAAACAACTGCTGAAGCTGTTTGGGATCAGCGTAACCGACGGCTCACTTCGACAATTGAGCGACCGCAATTGGAATGACATCTTTGCCGTTGAGTGGCTATCAAATGGGCAATTGATTATTTCCGGAAATGAATACTCTGACTCAAAAACTCTCCCGGCCCAGTTATGGCGGATGGACGGGCCGAACGTTCAGCCGCAACGTATAACCAACGATCTGAACGATTATTATGGAGTCTGTACAACGGCTAACGGCAGTTCGCTGATAACCTTACAACACCAAAAAGTCGCGAATCTCTGGATTAGTCAGAATAACGACGCCTCTCGATCTGAACAGATCTCCCCCGCTTCGGGAGTGACAGACCTTCGTTGGACACCTTCCGGCAAATTCATATTTACCTCGGACAGAAACGTTTGGACCATGAATGCGGACGGCGGCGGCCAACGACAACTGACTAATGGGCAATTCGAGAGTTTCATGCCATCCATGACACCCGATGGCAAATACATTATTTACCTGGCACTGCGAGATAATCTCATCCACATCTGGCGAGAGGACGCCGATGGCAATAATCAAAAACAGTTGACGTTTGGTCAGCAGGAATGGTCACCAAGTATTTCACCCGACGGCCAGTGGGTCTTTTACATCGGAGCCAGCGAAAAGGGATCTTCGACTGTATGGAAGGTTCCGATTGATGGAGGCACGCCAATCCAAGTTTCAACCGCCGAGGCATTTGAATCTTATCTGTCGCCGACGGGCGCTCTGATTGCTTTTGAACTTACCGATATTTCAGGCGAACAAAAAAGAATAAGTCTGATGTCTACCGTCGATGGAAAACCTTTCAAGACCATCATACTTCCGAGAAGCACTGGTTTAGCCCCTGTGCGTTGGACTCCAGACGGACGGGCCATTGCTTTTACGAATCTGCAAGACAATGGCACAAATATCTGGACGATTGCGATTGACGGTAATGGTGAAGCGAAGCCTCTGACTAATTTTAAAACTGAAACAATCTTCGACTTTTCATGGTCCGCAGACGGCACGCAACTAGCTATCCTTCGCGGGAGTTCTATCAGGGATGCAGTTTTAATCACAGAAACGAAGTAAGCAAAGCTGCAACGCACCGATACTGTTCCGCTATAGCGACGTTCCCGACTCGTCGGGATCGCACTCCAAGGAATTTCTCCTTCTTCACGTTTTATTATCTTTCGGTTGTGGAATGTGGCAGTTTTAATCTCATCTGGTATGCTTCGGCGATCTGTCTATGAGGAAAACAATCTTACTCCTGGTATTGCTTGCGTTAAGTGGTGGTGCCGTTTGGGCTGTTGTTCACTTCGCACGTGCTAAGCATGCCACAATTCCAGTATCGCAAAACCTGGTATCAAATCTCCCGAACAGTTTAGGTGCCAATGCATGGGCTGACGCCATTGAAAAAGTGAAAGCGGATCGCGCAGGTGAGGGAAGTGGAGCCCTCGAGATACCTCAGGAACTCAAGCACTACAGTGATCGTCACTGGTTTCTCGCTACGCAGGTTGCTGAGATCACGAAATACAACATCCACAATTGTCAGGACTACATCGAACTCGCGGGCATGATCGAACGTGGAGAATTGGTTGGAGTTCCTGCTGTCACTGAAACCTATGTCTTATTCGGTGTAGGCGCGAAAGCGGATGACAGCGAGTTCACCAAATTCGACGGTCAACAGACGATAAACCTTTACGACCAGGCTCAAGTCAAAGACGCTTACAAGCGCATTGAGGAGCAGCGAACGAAACTGCAGACGGAAATACAATCGCTAAAAAATCAGGCAGTTAAGTTGAGTAAGCGCGAAAGCTCAAAGCAAAGTCAGCTGCAGACGGAAATCGTCGCCCGCGAACAAGAGCTCAGCTCATTTGATCAGGAAAAGCAGGAACTGGATAAGTATTATGGTCAACCAGACGGACTACAGAAGTTGATGCATGAATACGAATCACTGCAGACGCTCGCGAAGAATTTCAATGGCCGCTCATTCGATCTAAACAATGCGACCGACCGTCAGGCGTTAAAGGTCAATATGTTGAGTTCCTTACGACCTGAAGCCTTGAAGATCCTCGAAGCAGTAGCAGCGACCTATCACACCAAGTTCGATCGACCGTTGCCCATAAGCTCTCTCGTGAGACCAGAACAGTATCAGCACACATTGCGGAGATCGAACAGGAATGCTGTCCTCATTGATACACCGCCACACTCAACAGGTCTCGCATTCGATATCGATTATCGATACATGAGCGCTGGAGAACAGACGTTCTTGATGGCGACGCTTGCAGAGATGAAAAGGGCCGGGCGTATTGAGGTAATTCGCGAAAGTAACTCGAACTATCACGTGTTTGTCTTCATGAACGGTATGCGACCGAGCGACGATCTGATTACGGCATCGCTCGATAAGGCGAGCGAGGAAGGACAGTTAGCAAATCATGCCACGAGCAGCCGAGTGCCAAAGGTAAGTAAACTGAAAGGTAGAGCAACTAAACGGAATCCTAAATCAGCAAAGCCACGGTCCTCAAACAAGTCACCGAAGAAAAAACGACGCTAAAAATCCAAAGAAAGTCTGCGCAATCTGTGGATCACCTGGCCTTACTGAAGGTCTTCAGAAGTGCCTCGAGAGCAGCCAACTTAGGGCCGAGTTTTGGTCTCAGTGCTTTGCGGCATGAAGGATCGAACTTCTGTGCGCCGATGAGGTGTTTGAAGTCCCTACCCTTGTTGTACCAGAGCGGACAATCTTTCGGTAAACGAGTGTGTCCCTTCTGGTCGCCGTAGAAACCAGCCAGACCTGTCGCGACCGCATTTGCAATTGCTCGATCAGTTTCTGCGCCTTCCGGAGCCAGCTCTTCAAAGCCCGCGACTGAAAAAACTATGATGGGAGGTTTGCGACCGCTCGGCCACCATACATAGAGATTGTGGGTTTTGTCGTCGCGCATCCAATGTCGCGTTACGCACGCTAACACCTCCACTCCAAGTTCCATTGGCATCCTCTCGAATCTGCTGGCGAGTCGTTCTGCCCATAGGTACGGTGTGCCTTTTTTCGAATCGAGGTCCCAGACACCGAACGGTACGGAGAGATCCGCGAGTTCGAACGCAAAGACACCTTGTGCACCGTTCATTGATTCAACGGTTCTCTTTAGTGAAGGAAACACATTGTCCATGTCCCAGAAGGCGACTCGCGTAAGTTGTGTAGAGGCGCCACGGGCTAAAGCAGGAACAGTCCCTGGCGCCGCGAGCGGTGTTGGCTTTGATGGTGTGCAGAGCACAGCATTAGCATCGCGCGCGTAGAGAACCGGAACTGCCCAGTCGATCGGTTCGCCGTGTAGCAGATAGTTAACTGCGATGCGTGCTTCGCGTGCCGCCCGGCCTAGCGACATACCCTGGGCGACAGACCTGTAGAAATGTTGTGCGAAGGATGTGGCAGAAGAATCGAGCACGCTATATTGATTAGCCACCAACGCAGGCAATCCGTGCGCAACTAACGACTGCGCTACACCCTTGTTGAAGTCAGCGCGACCACCTCGTCCACTTTCGCATGCGTTGAGAAACACAAGACCCAAGCCACGTCCGCCAAATATTTCGCGTACAGACCTTTCACCCAGTGGGTATTCGCTCCCGTCTTCATTCACGAAAATCAAACAACCCTCGCCACGTTCTTCGTTGTAGACGCCATGGCCAATAAAATGCACTGCCTGAAAGTTTCCTGATGTCAGGCGGTCGTGAATCATGGACGGCGTCGCACGTGCGAGTGTATCGATCGTGACGTGTCCCGCTTCGACCAGGGGTTCAAAGCCACGTTGAATTACTTGGAGCTCTTGATCGATTGATAGTCGGCCGAAACCGACCGGTTGCGCAGACACGACGAGAATCCGCAGTGGGCCATCAGTTTGCACAATTTGATCTGCGGGAACGTTAGTGAGTACGTTGCGAACGAAATGGATGTCCTCGGTTGCAAGAAAACTCTTGCGCCCGTGGTCATACGCAAATTCCCAAGGCTTCTCAGCGATCCATGGGATCATGGAAGTAAGAACAAGATCGAGCCGGCGTTTTTGCCGCGTGCGCGCTTCGTCATACAAACGACGCACGTCTCCCTGGAAGAGTGTGTCGAAGAGCTGGCTGCCGAATTTAATCATCTCGTCGTCGTTGGGCAACGATCCCTGTTCACGGTTTGTGTACGCCTTGATGCGTTCGTGAACGCGGATGATTTGTCCGAAGTTAGTTTTCTGCTCACCCTTGTCCGCACGGAGTTGCATGACTGAGGTCACGCGCGCACCACAGTAACTCGCAAACACCTGAGCAAACTTCGGCGAGGTCGTGCGACGTTTCTCCGGTTGCGACTGAAACCCATCCATCACTACCAACTCAAATGTTTCAGCTGCTTCAGGACCACGGGTGATGACTGCTGGTTGTGGAAGTTTCCCTGTTGTCGTCTCTTCTTCTTCTACAGGCTCGCGTTTGGGTTTTGGATAGAGTGAGGCAGCGAATGCCCAGTCTCTCGGATTGATGTTGACGCCTCCCTTGATCGGCTTGCCGTTTTTCATAATCGAAGCCGGCAGCTGGTAACACATGATCGAAATTGGATCGGCTTCCTTGGTTGCCATGATCGATCTCTTCGCAAGCGGTGTGAGCACTTGTTCGTCGACTTCCTTCTTGCTCCACCCCTGATCTTTATCGAAGAATGCGTAAGCTTTCTTGCGGTCGATCATGTTCACTATTTCGCTGCGCATGTGTTCGTGATCGAACCCGAGTGTGTGTCCAGCCTCGTGACGAACTACGCGTCGGAACTCGGCTTCGGACACCTTCATCGTGAAGCTTTCAAGGTTGAGTGTTGGTTGATCTTCGTCCTGCTCGAGAATTTCCGTTCCAACGTAGGACCAGTAACCAGCCATATCAGGTGGTGAATCGAGTCGGGCAATGCGCACCTGACCGACACCCTGTGTTTCGGTGAAGACGACGTTTGCGTGTTCACCCCAAGCGTTCATGTGCTTGATGATGTGTTTGCGAAGTGCGACTGTTGGATTGTCAAGAAATGAGACGCTCAACTTTACGCCACTGGCTGGCCACTTTCGGGCTATGACGACGACAATACGTCGTGGCCCTCCGCGACGACCCATGGGGGTACGCGCGACGATACGTCGCTCGGATGCGTTAGCGGGATTAATCTCGATGGCGCGACGTTCAGCAGCTGCAAGCTTCTCGGTCGGCAGGCTCCTTGGACGACAGACGATAATTGACATGTTGGTTTTGAGAGGTTCGGTCAATCAGCGCGGCACGCGATTGACAACGTGCTGCAGGGAAGCGAGGCTATCGATGGCGCGTCAGTGTATCTGAGGTTATTAGTTTCGCCAAGCCATGCATTTCAAAACATTTGATTTTGGAAACTGGCGATTGAAGTCGGTGGTGTCTTACGAACTATGAAATTAACAAAGTACATATCTCCATCGAACCGTTGCGGGAATTTAGGCATCAGAATAATTTCACCCCCGACAATTCTCACGCAAACTATGGATCGAGAGAACTCGTTATGAAGAGGTTTGGGGTTCATTTTGTCGTAATAATGGCTGCGTTTGGCCTCGTCGCAGGGGCTTTGTCATTCGGAGCTCGAAGCAGCCGCGGCCAGTCTCAAACTCCTAAAGTTGAATCGCCAGTTAAGCCCGCTGTACTCATCACGGATCGCCCAACGTCAGCCACGACAACTACATCGCCTTTTACTGATGCCGCGAGTAAAAACGCAGTTCTGAGGAACGAACTTACATGGACATTTGGCGGCAAACAACAACGTGGTTGGTACCTTTATGACTTGTTGTTGAACCAGACTCTCGATAACAACAGCAGTTCTGATTCTGTTGACTTTGCATCCGCAGTCTCAGCCTGGCAGACCGGAAAACTATTGAATTCAACGGGTGTGCTTGATGAAGAATCCCTGATGGCAATAGTGGCACAGTGGCAAAGTAATCGTTTGAAGGATCGTACGCCAGCTACGCCAACTCAATTACTCACGGCACCGTCTTTAGAGTTCTACGATCCAGACCGGCTCGAAGAACTGCGACAGGTTGAGCGAAACACCTACGCTGCATACAAGCGAATGCTTGCGGCTGCGATAGGCGACGCAGCACTTCAACTCAACCACATCAGTAAAGATGAACTTGCTCCCGGTGAGAAGTACTTCAAAATCATCTCAGCGTTTCGTTCGCACGAATATCAGGAAAAACTGCGGCGAGAATCGCCCAATGCTGGGAGTGCAGGACTAGCAGTAAATAGTCCACACTTTACCGGTCGCGCGTTGGATATTTATGTGGGTGGAGATCCAGTTGATACTCGAGATTCAAATCGTGCAATTCAGGTTAACAGTCCCGCTTACAAATGGCTCGTGCGCAATGCTTCACGTTTTGGTTTCCGTCCATACTTCTATGAGCCATGGCATTGGGAATATGTTGAGTGATGCTTTGCACGATCTCCTTCCAGTCTAACCTCTCTCGACCCTTAAAACTTAGATCCGTTGCTGACCGTCATAATCCGGTGTTTGGGCCAAGAATGCGGGACGTTCAATCAAGCAGTCCACCTTCCACTCAGGTAACTTAATGGACGTTAGTGATGCCTCAGCCGAAAGGTGGAGAAACATGAACTCACTAAATAACGTCACTAAGTTTGCAAAGGTAGATGAACTTCGGTCTGACGCCATGTCGGCGCTTCGCACTTGGGACAAACTCCCTCTTTCCGACGGGGCAATTCCCAAGAAATACAAGGAATTGATGGCGATTGCGGTGGCTTTAACGACTAAATGTCCAGATTGCATTGAAGTACATCTTCACGAGGCAATCAAAGCTGGTGCTACCGAGAAGGAACTAGCTGAAGTCATTCACGTTTCTGCTGCATTGCGTTCCGCCGGTACGGTCACGCATGGCACACATTTTTTTGAAGGCTGATGCCTTAGGTTTGTCGAGAAACATCAGCGGGGCTTGTCGAGCTGATCATCATCGGAGTCCTCCTCGTCAGACTCCTTTTCCTCCGCCGACTTGCGTTTGTAGATCTCGTAATTATTCAGGCTCTCAACTGATTCAAAATCTTTCTCCAACAGACCCATCAACTCATCTTTCTTTTCAATCGGTTCTTCCTCAAGCTGCAACTCATCCTTGACTATTAACCACTGAATATTTCGATTCCGAGCGGAATCCAAGATCTCCTGGGGTGAGTAAGGATTCACTGTGTGATCGAACATCAAGACGGGAAACTGCGGCATTCTTCCAGTTGTGTAATAGAACAAATCCTCACCAGGTAAATAAAGGATCCCATCGTCGCGTGGAATGTTCTTCTCGGTATAGGCGACCAACTCCTCGAAATCAGGGATGAACGAGCCTCTGGTGGTGAGACCTTTCAGTGGAGCGAGATGGGCGTGCGTTAATTCACCGTCGTCAAGGTCGGCGTAATCCAATCTTTCGTGGGAGCGAAGATAATAGGTGCCGGAGATCAGAAGAGAGATGGAAATCAAAGAAGTAACAATCGCTAATTGCCAATCTCCGATTGCCGATTGCCAATTTGTGATTTTGATGTTCACTTGATTCAAGGTTGAGATGACGGTCGCGACAACGACGAGGAAGAGTGGCCAGAGTGCGTAAGTCGATCCCCAGAGTTGCTGTGACATGAATGCACCGTGAACCGTGGGAATGATGACCATTAGTAATAAAAGTTTGATTGGATAAACATCACCGTCTGTATTTCGTGATCGAAGTTGCCAAATAACATTCAGCATGAGTGTTATCAATGCCAGAATTAATAACAATGGCCAAAGATTGACGAGACGCTCTGCACGTTCAGATGAGTCGGTGTCCAAAAACAGATAGATCGTGGGCCATAAAAAAGGAATGGCGATAGCGGCTACAGAGCAAGTTCGCAATAGACCCGCAGCCTTTGTAGCTGTGCGATGTGTTAACGCAACGCCAAATAGAAACAGCACAAGCCACCAGATCAAATGAGGAGCCCTGTAAACCCCAATCATTTCTGATAACGCTGGCGTGCGACGTTGAGCTGCGAATTTCACAGTCCATTGAACGTAGTTTCTTAAGCCCGCGAAGTGATGAATCAGAAACAGGGCTGCGGAAAGACCTGCCAACAGACCCGCAAACAACCAGAGGTACTTTCGCGTGTTCCTGCTGCGGTCCAAAACTATCAAGAGAACAACTGAAGCTATAGAGCTTGCAGTAAAAACAAGGCCAACGTTTTGCTTAATGAAGATCGGCAGTACAAGTACGACACCAGTCAAGAAGCTCAACGGTGCTGATCTTGATCCGCGACTCCAGTGAATGAGCAGCATCAGGCAAACCAGAATCACAAACGTGCAGTCCGAATCGTAAAAAGGATGCGGAAAAATCGAGTAGACGCCTAACACAATCAATGGAGCGGTTAGGACAAGTGCGAGGATTCGAGCTGCGGGTGTGTGTTCCAGTATCCGCAAAAGGATTCGCCATGTAATCAGTGTTGAGAGTACCGCAATGACCGCGCAGTAAATGACGTGGTGAGATAGAACTCGTCCGGTGAGTTTGATAAGTGCGGCCTGCGTCAGAAAGGTTAGTGGTGCATATGGAAATGGGAAATCGCGATATGGGACCTGGCCTAGCGACATCCGATAAGAGTTTTCAATGATGTAACTGAGGTCCCAAAGAACTGCGAGTCGAGAGTTTTGCCAGAGGACAATGCTGGCGCTTGCCAGGGCGAGCACTACAGCAACAAGCGAATTCAATAATCGGTTGGCACGAGCGGGTAGGGTTTGCATTATCAGAGTTGAGTCAAAGAGTACAGCAGTTCAGAACGGGGGCGAAGCAGCTACATAGGGATGCTCAGAGTTCAAGCTTAAGCTTGCTCTTCGATTTGTCCCGTTGAAAACAAGCTAAAGAACGTCTTGCAAAAAAGCTGATCAGGGCAAAGGTCAACTTAAAATGGCGCACTTGGGAAGGGTGGCTTGCCCCCGCCAGACTGAATTATTCAACAGTTGGTTTTCAATGTGACTCTGGCGGGCGCAAGCCACCCCGCCCAACTGCGCCTCTTTATTGATTTATTCTTGCCTCGAACGTGTACGATTATTTATCCTCAATTGCATTTTTCAGTTAACTAAGTGAGCTCGATACGCTGTATAAGCACTGGCTCCCAACAGCGCGTCCGGCGTTGTAATTATCCGGATTTAGCGTAAGCCCCCTGATGCCGGAACACGGTACAACACCTCCAATACCGCCACCGCCCAGGCCACCGCAAAAGTCCTCGTTGAAGTCCTTCGGGGATTACGAAATTCAGAGTGAACTAGGTCGTGGTGGAATGGGTATCGTCTACCTCGCCGTTCAGACGGAACTCAATCGTCTTGTTGCACTGAAGATGTTAACTGGTCATTACGGACCAGATGAGTTGCAACGATTCCTTGAAGAAGCAGAGACAGCTGCCGGCCTAAGTCACACTAACATCGCTCATATTTACGAGGTTGGCGAACACGACGGTACACCATTCTTTTCGATGGAGTATGTCGAATGCGGGACACTCGCAGATCGGTTACGGAAGGAACCGCTCGATCCACGTGAAGCCGCGGAATTAATGATTAGTGTTGCGCGCGCTCTCCACCATGCCCATCACAACCGTGTGGTCCATCGCGATATGAAACCGGCAAACATCCTGATTGATCAGGATGGAGTTCCTAAAGTTGCAGATTTTGGAATCGCGAAAAGGCTCGACGAAGATTCCCAACTCACTCGAACGGGTGCCGTGATTGGAACACCAACTTACATGGCGCCTGAGCAGGCGAAAGGTCTTAGTCGTCACGTTGGCCCAGCTGCAGATGTCTACTCACTCGGGGCGATACTCTACGAAATGCTCGCTGGTCGTCCACCATTTCTACCTGAGGACAGCGAGACACCGATAACAATTCGCGTATTAACAGACGATCCGGTTTCTCCAGCTTTCTATAACAGCAGCATTCCTCGCGATCTCGAGAACATCTGTATGAAGTGTCTCGAGAAAGAACCGCCCAATCGTTACGAGAGCGCCGCCGCCTTTGCTGAGGACCTGCGTCGATACCTCGATGACGAAACGGTACTCGCAAAACCACCGAGCACGATCGGGACCTCCGTCAAGTGGGTACGTCGACACCCATGGAAGTTTGTTGGCGCGACTACCGGATTGTTGGTGTTGGTGGCGGCATTGTTTTTTCTTACTCGATGGGAACTCTACCAGCGATTGCACACTGAATATGCGACGCACATCAGTTGGACCAACGGAGTGTTGGAGCCGCTCTCGAAGGTCAGCTTAAGCGCAGCGGCAACGTCTGAGTCGTATCTGAAAGTGACGCGGCGAGGATGGTTTGGTCCCGTAGTCAAAGTCGAAGTGTTGAATCCCAGAGGTTATCCGGCGGTTATACGTCAAACATTTGGGACCGAAAGAATTCCCATTTATGTTGAAGGCATAAGCGGTGCACAGCCTTACACCGAGAAACTCACAGAGACCTCGACTATTGATTTCGCTTTTGAAGGTGACGATGTTCAGGAAGCGACGAGTCGCGACAGAAATGGTCAAGTGAACTGGCGGATCATCTACGATCGAGTTGCTTCATCCGGCTCGATCGCTCGAGCGAGGTTCGTGAACTTGCGCGGCTTTGAAGCCTCTAATGGCCAACGTGCGACGAATTTAGAGTTCGAACGCGATGCCAAGGGTCGCGACATCAGAGTCATTTTCTTCGATGCTGCTGGTAAGCCGGCACCAAATGGCGAGGGTGTCTATGGTTACAAGATGGAACGCGATGGGATCGGGCGCCTTACAAACGTCGTCAACCTTGGTGCAAATGGTGAACCTATCGCCAACCGTGCGGAAGTAATCGCCTACAGCCTGAATTGGAACAACGGCATTCGTTACGAAGTCAAGGATGCACAGGGTCGACCAACCTTGTTGAAAGGCGTCGCTGCCGTTGTCACGGAAGTCGACAAAACTGGAAATGCAACTCGCGTCACTAATCTGGGCAACGATGGACAGCCCTGTCGTGACCAAGCGACTTTATGGTCCGTGCAGGAACTTAAACGCAATGAGCATGGCGAGCTTATTCAACGGACCTACTACAAAGCGGATCCAGGTGGCGCTCTGAAGCAAATTAGACAGGTTAGCGTTGCATACGACGACCACGGTTATCCGACAGAGATTCGAACTGTGGGAGACACGTCGCCTCGTACGTCGATGACCTACGACGATAAGGGAAATGTGATCGAGGAGAAATTTCTCAACGCAAATGGACAACCGGTCATCGGCGACAAAGGTTATGCAATAACTCGCAGCACGTACGTTAGCAATAATCAGGGACTCCGTGTTGAGCAGACTTATTTTGATCCTTCCGGAAACAAAACGTACTGCAAGTCTGGATATCACCGATTGATCAATGAATATGACGTGACCGGCTTTTTAAAACGCCTGACTCAGGATGAGCATGATCCGTCAAAATACAAGTACTACCGTTACGTGACTGAGCCGGAATACGACGATCAGGGAAGAGGTCGAAAAAATACATCACGCTTCGAAGATGCGC
>PSRF01000325.1 GCA_003175865.1 Blastocatellia bacterium | reverse complement strand
TTCGAAATGCCTTTTCAGTTAGTTCAGTTCAGGCTTGCTAAGACCGTCGGGTCGCACAGCAACTTCATTGTCTTCTACATCGACAACAAAATTCGACGACGTCTTCCACATTCCAGTGATCGGCAGCTTAACTCTCTCGTCGATGTGTCGCTTGAGAAAACGTGCGCCGTAAGCGGTGTTGAAGCCCTTCTCAGTTAGAAGGTTCACCGCCGACTCCGTCACGTTAACTGTCTTTCCCTGTCGCTCCATTTGGCGACGAAGTTTGTCGAGATAAAGTTTCGCAATCTGCCGTACTTCATCCATCGTCAGCGGCGAAAAGACAACGATCTCATCGATTCGGTTTCTAAACTCAGGTGAGAAGCGTTGTTCTGACGCCTTCATTACTTCGTTCTTAACAGCCTTGAAGTCGGCCGCTGTCTTGGTACCGAAGCCCAAAGGCTTTTCGAACTTCTTGAAGCTCTCGGAACCAAGGTTCGACGTCATGATGATGATCGCATCCGAAAGGTAAACCTTCTTACCGCGTCCATCAGTCAACCAGCCTTCGTCGAATGCCTGCAGGAACAGATTCATCAAGTAAGGCGATGCCTTCTCAACTTCGTCGAGCAAGAGCACTGTATATGGATTCTCGCGCAATTGTTCCGTCAAGATACCGCCGCGTTCCGACCCGACGATGCCGCGCGGCATGCCGATCAGTTTTTCGATACTGACTGTGCCGTCGCTGTATTCCGACATGTCGATGCGAATCATCTTTTCTTCGTCACCAAACATGAACTCGGCGACCGCTTTTGCCAATTCTGTTTTGCCGACACCGGTTGGACCAAGGAACAGCAATACGCCATCGGGCTTGTAGTGCGATTCTTTTAGTGGTCCTTTATTCAAACGCAGACGTTGGGCGACTGCGCGAATGGCATCCTTCTGACCGATCACGCGACGACCTAACATCGCTTCAGTCATTGCGAACCGATCGCTGGTGTCGCGAAAGATCATATCGCGCGGAATACGTGATTCCTGCGAAATGACCTCGATGACGTGTTCTGGCTTAACAACCATCGTTTGCGGTTCGTTGATTTCAACCTTGACCGCAGCCGTGTCGAGCCAACCAATCGCCTTGTCTGGCAGATGCAAATTACGAATGTACTTCGGAGCCATCTCGAGCGCGGTGTTAATTGCGTCATCCGAGATCTTTACGGAGTAGTTCTTCTCGAGTCGTGGACGTAGACCCAACAAGATCTCACGAGTCTCGTTGATCGACGGCTCGATAACCTTCACCATCCTGAATCGACGAGCTAATGCTTCGTCGTCTGCGATGTACTCTTTGTATTCCGAGAGAGTCGTCGCACCGATGATGCGCATTTCACCGCGCGCCAAAGCTGACTTGAACATGTTCGCTGCGTCGGATGACGTGCCAAGCGCTGCGCCCGCTCCAATGATCGTGTGTGCTTCATCGATGAAGAGAATCAAGTTTTCCCGTTCCTTCACTTCATCGATGATGCCTTTGATCCGTTCCTCGAACATGCCACGCAACATTGTTCCAGCGACGATGCCACCCATTTGCAGCTGCACAATGTGTGAACTACGCAAACGCGCCGGCACTTTGAGTGGCTCGAGTTCAATCAAACGAGCCAGTCCTTCAATCACGGCAGTTTTTCCAACGCCTGGTTCGCCGACCAGCATCGGTGAGTTTGCACGTTCACGGTGGCACAGAATCTCTATGATCTGCTGAATCTCTTTTTCGCGTCCGATCGTGGGTGGAATCTTGTCAGCACGCGCTAACCGGTTGAGGGATACGCCAAAATGTTTGAGGTACGGAGGTAATTCGAACTTTTTGCGGTTCTGTTCCTCTTCACGTTCGCGCTTCTGAACCTGTGCGCGGACGTTTTCAACTACTGCTTCTGGATTGGCACCCATCGTTCGCAGTACGTCCACAAACAAACTGTCATGATTGCTTAACGCTTCAAAAATATCTGTAGCTTCGATTGTTTTTCGACCCTGAGTCCTGGCGCGTTCCATGGCGCGTTTGAAAAGGTCGGTCGTGTCTGGGCCAATGCGGACTCCTTTTCCAGCGTATTGCGACCGATTACTGCTGAGACGCTTTTCAATCGCCATCTTCACAACAATAGGATCGAGTGATAACTCCCTCATTGCAGAGTTGAACATGTCTGGTTCTTCAACAGTCAAGGCCTGCAGAATATGTTCAACTGAAATAAAATTTTGAGAACGACGACGAGATTCGTTCATCGCATACTCCAAGATGCGCTGTCCGCTCTCGCCAAATTTGTCCTTGTATGAACCTAAATCAACCATATCTTATATACGACCGTCGCAGCCTTTCAGTTTGCTGTTTGCGACGGTAAGTCTCACCTTTCCAACGGCCTGTCTCTAACAACTAGCCGCAGGTTAGATGTCGTCAGGATAAGCGCCGTTGCGTTTCAATGCAATAACAAATCCCCGGCAGGAGACCGATGCAAATCTCCTGCCGTCGCTACTGCGAAATTGTTTAGATTTATTGAGAAGTGGTGTCGTTAATAGTCGTAGTCGTCGCCACTTGGCATTGCAGGAGCATTTTTCTTGGGTTCCGGCATTTCCGTCAAAGCTGCATCCGTCGTAAGCAAGAGCCCGGCGATTGATGCCGCATTTTGCAAGGCCGTACGCACTACTTTTGTAGGATCGATAATTCCAGCAGCTGTCAAATCTTCGAATTGTCCTGTGACCGCATTAAACCCCCTGGCACCTTTTGATTTCTCGACTTCACCGACAACAACCGCACCTTCGACGCCCGCATTGGCAGCGATCATCCGGAGCGGTTCCTGCAAAGCACGACGAACAATTTTGACGCCCGTCATTACATCACGGTCATCAACGACATAATTGTCAAGCACCCTTCCCGCCCGTACGAGTGCAACTCCACCGCCCACAACTATTCCTTCCTGAGCTGCAGCTCTGGTCGCGTTGAGTGCATCCTCGACGCGCATCTTTATCTCTTTCATCGCGGTCTCAGTCGGCGCACCGACTTTTATCACTGCGACCCCGCCCGCGAGTTTGGCGAGACGTTCTTGAAGTTTTTCGCGATCGTAATCTGACGTCGTCTCTTCAATCTGTTTGCGAATGGTTGCGACTCGACCTTGAATTGCCCTGCGATCACCACCACCCTCAATGATCGTCGTTGAATCTTTGTCAACGATGATGCGCTTGGCAGAACCAAGGTCTGACACTGTTACACTCTCGAGTTTGATACCGAGATCCTCAGCAATGACTTTGCCGCCAGTTAAAATAGCGAGATCTTCAAGAATAGCTTTGCGACGATCGCCAAAAGCTGGCGCCTTAACAGCACAGACTTTGATTGTTCCACGCAGGCGATTAACTACTAATGTCGCTAACGCATCGCCATCGACATCTTCCGCGATGATTAGTAATGCGCGTCCAGCGCCGACTACTTGCTCGAGTAGAGGGAGCAGATCGCGCATACTGGAGATTTTCTTTTCATGCAGAAGAATCAGCGCATCTTCGAGAACGGCCTCCATTCGCTCGGCGTTTGTGATGAAGTAAGGAGACAGGTATCCGCGATCGAACTGCATGCCTTCGACAATATCCAATTCAGTTTGCAATGTTCGCGATTCTTCGACGGTAACCACACCGTCCTTTCCAACTTGTTCCATTGCTTCTGAGATCAGCTGACCGATTTCTAGATCATTGTTAGCGGAAACCGTCGCCACGTTGGTCAATTCTTCTTTACCCTTTACTTTCTTGGACATGCGCTCGAGTTCGGCGACAACTTGATCAGTTGCCACCTGAATCCCTCGTTGGAGCGACATTGGATTTGCACCCGCCGCCACATTCTTTACGCCTTCACGAAAAATTGCCTGGGCCAGAACTGTTGCTGTAGTTGTGCCATCACCCGCCTTGTCATTTGTCTTTACAGCAACTTCACGAACCATCTGCGCGCCCATATTCTGGTACTTGTCTCGCAACTCGATTTCTTTTGCGACCGTGACACCGTCTTTCGTGATCACTGGTGATCCATACTTCTTTCCCAGAACTACATTGCGCCCCTTTGGACCAAGGGTTACACGAACGGCGTTTGACAAAGTGTCAACGCCCTGAAGCATTAAGTTGCGCGCTTCTTCTCTAAACTTCAGTTCTTTTGCCGGCACAGTTCTTCTCCTTCTGCGATTTGATCAATCTGAATATTATTCATTCGCATTACGTGCTTGACTCGCTCTTCCAACTCTTACGCGTGCTGGACGCAGCAAGCGATCACCTAACTTGAACCCGCGACTGTACTCGCTAATTATTTTGCCGTCACGTTCAGGCCCTACTTCCTCAGTATCAACTGCCTCGTGCAATTCAGGATTAAAATCCTGGCCCACGGACTCAAGCGATTCGACACCTGCCGCAGTCAATGCCTTCTGAAAACTACTAGCGATCCCTCGGACTCCTTGAAGCAACGAATCGAGCGTTGCCTCGTTAGTTGTGGCTGCATCAATTGCGCGATTCAAGTTGTCGACTACTGGAAGCAGCGAAGCAATCAGTCGTGCTTTGTCGGCAGTTGCTCGTTCATCAGCCGCCCGGTTGAGCCGTTGACGGGTTTCGTCAGTTTCCCTTTGTAGTTGTTGTCGAAGCTGATCAAACCGCGCTTGTACTTCCTGAACCTGCCTTTCTGCGGCCTTGGTCCGGGCTTCGAGCTCCTCAACGTACGTTGGCTTGAGGCTCGGTGATTCGCCTTCGAGTAACGACTGCTCAGTTGGATCAGGGTCCAGACTAATTCGACGCCGGTCTGTGACACGCACAGGTTCCGCTCGTTCGTCTCTATTTTCACGTTCTCTTCTCATCATTCCGCTCCCCCGTGATCGTTACACTTATCGACCGACGACAAGCTGACGCTAATCGAATAATTCATGAAACCTTGATCTCCACTCGTTGTGCTTTTTGTTCTTTACGCTTGGGAAGACTTAGCAGAAGCACTCCGTCTCTGTATTGGGCTGAGACAAGCGCCTGGTCCACATTCTTGGGAATGGCAAACGTACGATAGAACTTACCGCGCGGGCGTTCCGACCGGTGTTGCGTCGCTTCATCAATTACGCGGACTCCCTTCAAGGTCAGACGATTGTCATCAACGTCAACCTCGAGTGCGTCGCGATCGATACCTGGTAGATCAAGGGCAATTAAATACTCAGTTTCAGTTTCAAACACGTCCGCCAAAGGATGCCAGTCGGCCCGTTCAAACCCGTCCGTTGATTCACCTCGGCCAGCCTGGCGTTGGGTTGCATCTTCGAAAAGACGATTCATCCGATCCTGCAAGTGAATTAAGTCATGTAAGGGATTCCACTGTTGTGACATTTCTTTCTCCGATATTAGATAAATTAGGCCGCGGCTGCTTCTGTCGCTGCACTCAGTTCCATCGTGTCGCCTTTGGCCGACATTCGGACCACCTGACCTGGCGCAATCTCGCCTTGCAGCAATTTTACGGCGAGCGGATTCTGAATCAGCGTTTGAATCGCCCTTTTAAGCGGCCGAGCTCCATAACTAGGATCGTAACCTTCGCGCATGAGCAGTTCTTTTGCGGAAGCGTCGAGAACTAGTTGAATATTTCTCTCGCTCAACATTTCACGTAAGCGTTCCAGCTGGACGTCGATAATCTTGCCAATCTGTTCTCGTGACAACTGATGGAAGATAACCACGTCGTCGATGCGGTTTAGAAACTCAGGTTTGAAGTGCAAGCGCAACTCCTGAAGCACGGCCTCGCGCACTTGCTTTTCGTCCCCTTCAGCGGCCTGAATCTCTCGCGACCCAAGGTTTGACGTCATAATCAGAACGGTGTTTTTGAAATCTACCGTTCGACCTTTTGAATCTGTCAGACGACCATCATCGAGGATCTGGAGCAGCACGTTGAAAACATCAGCATGCGCCTTTTCGATCTCATCAAATAACACGACTGAATACGGTCGCCGGCGAATCGCTTCAGTTAGCTGTCCGCCTTCCTCGTAACCGACATAACCCGGCGGTGCGCCTATCATTCGCGCAACGGCATGCTTCTCCATGTACTCCGACATATCGAGTCGGATCATTGCGCGTTCGTCATCAAACAAGAACTCGGCAAGTGCGCGAGCAGTTTCAGTTTTGCCAACACCGGTGGGACCTAAGAAGATGAAGGAACCGATTGGTCGATTGGGATCCTGGAGTCCCGCGCGCGCTCGACGGACGGCATTTGCGACAGCCGCCAAAGCTTCCTCCTGGCCGATAACGCGCATGCCGAGTCGCTCTTCCATCGTTACCAACTTATGCATTTCGCCTTCGAGCATCTTCGATACAGGAATACCGGTCCACTTTGCGACTACCTCTGCAACGTCTTCTTCATCGACTTCTTCTTTCAACATCACGCCGTCTTGTTGAAAGTTTGCAAGCTTTTGCTGCTCAACAGCGAGTCGACGCTCGAGTTCCGGAATCGTGCCGTACTGGATCTCGGACGCGCGTGCGAGGTCGCCCGCATTGCGAGCCTGATCGAGTTGAAGTCGAAGTTGTTCAAGTTCTGCCTTCGCCTCGCGCATGTGCTCAATGGCCTCTTTTTCAGACTGCCACTTGGCTTTCATGCCGGACGAGGTTTCGCGCAGATCCGCAATCCGATGTTCGATCTCTTTCAAACGCGCTTTTGACTTTTCGTCTTCTTCGCGCTGCAACGCCTGGCGTTCAATTTCGAGTTGAATGATTTCTCGTTCGAGTTGATCGATATCCTGTGGAAGCGAGTCGATCTCGATGCGCAAGCGCGAGGCTGCTTCATCGATTAGATCGATCGCTTTATCAGGTAAAAATCGATCGGTGATGTACCGGTTGGAAAGTGTCGCAGCCGCCACGATGGCTGAATCCTTTATTCTCACGCCGTGATGAACTTCGTAGCGTTCCTTCAAACCGCGCAAGATTGCAATCGTATCTTCGACGGTTGGTTCGCCAACGTAGATCTGCTGAAAACGACGTTCGAGTGCAGCGTCCTTCTCGATGTACTTCTTGTACTCGTTGAGAGTTGTTGCTCCGACGCAACGAAGTTCACCGCGGGCCAGCGCAGGCTTCAACATGTTCGAAGCATCAATTGCGCCTTCAGCCGCACCAGCTCCTACGAGCGTGTGTAACTCATCAATGAAAAGGATTATTTGCCCTTGCGCGTTTTCGATCTCTTTGAGAACAGCCTTCAACCGGTCCTCAAATTCACCACGATACTTAGCGCCTGCAAGCATCGCTCCGAGATCCAATCCAACAAGACGCTTGTTTCGCAGTGTCTCGGGAACGTCACCGGAAACAATTCGCTGGGCCAGACCTTCGACGATCGCTGTCTTACCAACACCTGGTTCACCAATCAAAACTGGATTGTTCTTCGTACGACGTGAAAGCACCTGGATAGTGCGCCGGATTTCGTCATCGCGACCGATGACCGGATCCAGTTTTCCCTGTCTTGCTTGTTCAGTTAGGTCACGAGCGTACTTGGAAAGCGCCTGATAGTTTTGTTCGGCATTTTGATCTGTGATGCGCGTACCCCCGCGCATCTGCTCGATGACTTTGAACAGATCATCACGGGTGACACCGTGTTGCCGAAGAATCTTACCCGCGCCTCCGTCTTTATCTTCTGTTATAGCCAGCAACAGGTGCTCAGTCGAGACATACTCGTCCTTCATGTTGTCGGCTAGTTTTTGTGAAGCCGTAAAGATCTGACTCAGTGCAGGGCTGAAGTACTGCTGACCGCCCTGTACACGTGGAAAGCGGCCCATCGCCGCCTGAATATCACTCAGCACGACGGTGACATTTGCTCCGAGTTTTCCCAGCACCGGTCGGACAATTCCTTCCGGTTGCTCGAGCATGGCGTAAAGCAAGTGTTCAGGTTCAACCTGCTGGTTTTGATTTCGCTCGGCGAGTTCAATCGCTGACTGTATTGCTTCCTGCCCGCGAAGAGTGAATTTATCTAAACGCATTTCAGTACTACTAAATCTCTATGAGTAACAATTGGGCCCGCTTTGCATCCCAAACTGCAAGGCGAGCCCGGTTGACGGACCACGCGAAGGAAAATTAGCGCCCGCTTGCTTCCTTGGCTTTCGCAGCTTCCGCCTTAGTGTCGATTGTCTTTGGTTCTGAGCCACCACCACCGCTGACCTGAATGCGACGCGACTTCGCCTCTTCGCGCTTGGGTAAAGTCACCCGAAGCACACCATTGTTATATTCAGCGGTTGCACCTTCGGCTGAAACGCTTTGAGGCAACGTGAACGATCGCGTGAACGCACCATAGGAACGTTCGACACGGTGATAGTTGTCAGTGTCTTCGGTCTTCTCAAATTTGCGTTCACCGCGAAGGGTGATGACGTTGTTTTCGATTGAGAGGTCAAATTCTTCCTGTTTCATTCCAGGAAGTTCTGCTTCAAGGACGATTTGGTCCTTGTTCTCATAGATGTCAACACTTGGGCTCCATGCCCCCCGACCTATTCCTTCATCACCAAAGGCTCTGGTGAGATTGGTGGAGAACAGTCGGTTTACTTCTTCCTGAAGAGTTCGAAGATCCCGAAAGGGATCATATCGCACGATACTCATAGAATTTCCTCCTCTTATTCCTTGTCGAGTACCCAGCTCTCTTGTTTTACTTGGGCTGAGCGTGACTGCATAATAAAGGTTGAGTGTGTTTATGTCAAGTCTGGTCGCAAGCCACGAAAACTAAGGCAAAAGCTTGAGTTTTAGTCTTATTGAAGTGCGGCTCCTAGGAAAGGCCGAAGAATCGCTTAATAGAGGAGAGGATTCCTTCTGACTCGTTGGGTGAGACCAAATCTGGACTTGTTTGGGCCGCCAGTCCCTGCCGGCGCTCAGACATGATGAAGCTGAGCGATTCAACCAGATCTGGATTGGTTTCAAAGAGACTCTTCATTGCTGTATGACCAATCTCGAGAACTTCGGTCTCTTCGAGTGCAACAACGTTGGCGCTCCTGGGTTCCCCCGTAAATAACGCCATCTCACCAAAGAAGTCACCTTCGTTGAGTGTCGCAACGGTGCGGGGTCGGCCGTTCTCATTGATTTGGACTCGAACTCGACCGTTGTGAACAACGAACATCGACGACCCAGGATCCCCAGCCCGGATCACTGTTTCACCCGGTGCGAACACGTGAC
This sequence comes from Blastocatellia bacterium, assembly GCA_003175865.1. Classification (GTDB taxonomy): domain Bacteria; phylum Acidobacteriota; class Blastocatellia; order Pyrinomonadales; family Pyrinomonadaceae; genus PSRF01. The sequence continues at coordinate 1,474 of PSRF01000325.1, read as the reverse complement.
GAACCGAGGACTTAGCTAGCATTCCTACCTCTTCGACTGACAAGGGCGCAAAGATGTCGACGGCGGAGAGGCGTTCGACAATAGCGCCACCATCATGCGGTGCCTCGACTGCTTCCGGTTGCATGAAAACCGTTCTTGTTGGAAAGGCGAAACTCAGCTTTGCGCGACGAAATGCGTACCAGATTCGCTGTCGAACCAAAGCATCGGTGTCGTTGAACTTGGCATAGTTTTCAAGCCAATACTTAACTTCCCAATCGATACCGTTGTCACCAAGATTTCGAATGCGAACAATCGGTGTGATCTTAGGAGACACATTCTCGGCCTCGCGAACTGCTTCACGAACGACATGAATAGCCTTGGCAGGCGAGTCTGTATAGACAGTGTTGAAATAGACGAGGCGTGCATTCAAATTGTCGCGTGGGCAAACCTCAATAGCCTCTTTTGCCGCCTGGCTGTTGGCAATAAGCACCACGTGATTTTGAAACGTACGAATCTTGATTGCCCGCCACGTTATTTCCTCAACCACTCCATTGTGTCGTTGGGTCCCTACAGTAATGACGTCGCCCACTTGAAATGGTCGATCAGCCTGAAGCGAAATGCCCGCAAAAAAGTTTCCGAGAGTGTCTTGAAGCGCAAGTCCAAGAATCACACCGAAGATTGCAGAAGTTGTGAACAGTGCGCCGAGATTTACGCCAGGAAATACGAAAGAGAACGCTATGAAAAAAAGGACAGTGAAGGCGACAATCGAAAAAACGTTTCGGACCAACGTGGGCGCGTCGAAACCTCTCCGCAAACGGAACAAGCCAAAGATCAGATAACTCAGAAAGCGGACAAGCAAGTAGCCGCCTGCTCCCAGAAGGAGGAGCTTAAGACTGTTGATGATTGTTTCCGGAGACGGATGCGCACCCATCCGCAAACGGAGGAGTTCAAGTAGAGCGGGCTCAAAGGCTTTGAGTAGGTAAGCGGCGAGAAGGATTATGGCAATCGCCACAAAGAAGAAAATTTGTTTGTTCTTGGAGGGTGAACGAGGCACGTGTTTTGGCCTTCCGGCTCAGCACTTGAATTGCCGGGCTATTTTTTATCACCGATTGCGAAGCTTGACGAGAATAAAAGCGCAGATGCTCGACTGAGTCATAAGCTAGGGATGATTGTAGTGGCTATATACACCAGGGACAGGACCGTGACCACTATCGCAGTTAACCATGCAGCCACATTGTAAAGTGGACCATTAACGTAGGCCCCCATGATCTCACGGTCGTTGACCAGGCGCAGAACGGCGAAAAGTACGACGGGAAGCAGCAACCCGTTAATGACTTGAGTAACGAGCAAGACGCGAATCAGTGGCAAGTTCGGAATCACCGCGATCGCAGCTCCAACTGCGACAAGAAAAGTAAATGTCCCGAGAAAGATCGGTGCCTCACGGAAACTTCGCGACACTCCTTTTTCAAAACCTAATGCTTCGCTAATTGAATAT
>PSRF01000378.1 GCA_003175865.1 Blastocatellia bacterium | reverse complement strand
TGCTCGATTCGTTGCGCATGATCAGGGATGTTAAGCAGAAGTTTCCTGCGGAATCTATTCGAAGTTACGTGATTAGTGGCAGTAAATCGGCGGCTGACATACTTAACGTCGTTTGGCTCGCAGAACGTTCAGGGGTGAAGGCAGAAGCTCACGATACTGATCCTGGGTTGATGCCCGTACCTCTGTTCGAGTCGATTGAAGATCTGCGGAACTCTCCAGATATCTGTCAGACCCTTTGGACCAATCCAGACTACGCACGTTTGATCAACTCATGGGAACGACGTCAGGAGGTGATGCTCGGTTATTCCGACTCCAACAAAGATGGTGGAATGCTGACTAGTACGTGGGAGATATTCAAAGCACATCGTTCCCTTCACCGCGTCGCCAATGAATGCGGCATCGATTTAACGCTATTCCACGGACGTGGTGGAACGGTAGGTCGCGGAGGTGGTCCAACTCATCACGCTATCATTGCTCAACCCGTCGGCGCGTTCAGCGGTCACATAAAGATCACGGAGCAAGGTGAAGTAATGAATTGGAAGTACTCCGATCCTGTGCTCGCGCAGCGCAATCTTGAGTTGGTCATCGCTGCATCGCTTGAAGCGCTGTCTCGGCCCGGTGGTGCATATGAGTTGGACCAGGAAAGTGAAGCCGCGTTCGAATCGATGTCTGAGGATGCGTTTCACTTCTACCGCCAGCAGATCGCTGAGAACGACGATGTGCTTGCGTATTTTGAGGAGGCCACACCCGTAAGAGAACTCGACTTCGCGAGGATAGGTTCGCGACCCAGTAAAAGAAGCGAGCAACGCGGATTGGATGAACTAAGAGCGATCCCATGGGTATTTGGTTGGATGCAAAGTCGACATGTCTTGCCTGCATGGTTTGGCGTTGGCTTTGCTCTGGAACGCTTTTCTCAATCAGGTGATAAGAAACGGCGCTCGCTGAAGACCTTCTTTGATCGTTTTCCGTTGTTCCACGATCTGATTGACAACGTTGAGTTGGGATTGGCGAAGGCAGATCTCTCGATTGCACGTTTGTATGCAAGTTTGGTTATCGACTCGTCTGTGCGCGACCGCGTGTTGCAGTTGATCGTTGACGAGTTTGAAAGGACGAAACGCGTAGTACTCGAATTGACAGGCCAACGTACGCTTCTCGAGAAGAACCCTGTACTGGCTCGTTCGATTCGTCTGCGCAACCCATATGTCGATCCACTGAGCTTGATTCAAGTGGAACTGTTGCGCCGCAAACGCGCTGGTGAAGATGACGACAATCTCAATTACGCACTTGCCGCGACAATAAATGGAATCGCCGCAGGATTGCGGAATACGGGCTAAAATCAACTCTTTGGGGTGCGGCGGCCCGGCGCCGCTTTGTTATAGTTCGTATCCTCATCGTCAGTAGGTTGCCTATAAAAACAGCGGCGCCGGGCCGCCGCACTCCAAAGAGTTGACTTACCTCTTGCCTAGTTTTCCGCTTTGGGATTAATCTAAGCGGCAGAAACAGCTGTACTGACCAAACATTCCGGGCAGACCGCTCCCCCAGCTTCGCTAGAGTCTCTCCCACAATTCGTTTATCACTGCAGTTGTTTTTTTCGGCTCCCCGGCATCTCTCTCCGGTATCGAAACAAGGTCTGTGAACTCTATGAGATCGCTTGTCGACGTTCGCTGTATGAAACACAGCTTCGACAAGTCGACTTTTCTCCCTGCTTCGCTATCAGGAATTACGCACGATGCTGCGAGGAAAGTACAACTTCACGAACAAGAGCTTGAATGGCTTCGTCATTGGCGGCCGTTTAACTTTGAAGGGAGCAACAAGGATGAGAGTTTTCTGTCCCGAACACCAAAAGAGCTTCTTCGCTCCTCGACAAAGCCCAATCAAGTGCGGCAACCGCGGTCACGTCATCGGTGAGTTAGACTTCGACGGCGCAGGCAAGTCCTCCGTCGAACGTCAGTGGCAATACTGCTGCAACTGCGAGCATTTCTGTTTGATTGATTTTGACGGCAACGGTTTGGAGCGATGCCCTGTTTGCACCCGTCTGAGTTCCGCGCGTTATCTTTGTGAACATTGCTATACGATCAGTTTCGAATCTGAGACGCCGCTGCAGACCAAAAACTTCACGCTCACGTCTGAAGGACTACCGCAACCCTGTTGTCCGGGTTGTTTGCAGTCCGCCGCAGATGTTCACGAGCACATTTGTGATGCTTCGGGGATTTCATTTGTGACCGGACTCAAAGTTTGTCCGATCTGTGCTGAGCGCCTGGACATTGGTCCTTCGTTCCCATCAACGGTTGCGCTTTACCTGAAGAGAACAAGGGCCTCGAACAAACTCAACGTTACATTTGATTATGAGAGTGGACTATTTGTTGCAGTTGACGACGGCGAGTTCGTTCTGATCACAACTGACGAGGACAAAGTGTTCGTCCTTCCACGTGCGCCACGTCTCGAATCACGAAGAGAGTTTTACGAACTCTATCAGGATTACTACCAGTGCACGACACCCAATGGCGGTGAGATAACTGTCCACGAACCAGCTGTTGTACTGGCGACACCACACGGTTGGAAGCTTCTAAATCGCGGCCTCATTGCATTCTCATCTTCGCACGAGTCCGCTCCCGCAATGCCCAGACCTATTGCGGCGGTTCCTTCGAAAGATGAATTACGCGCTGCCAAACCGCAAAAGGCAGAGGGACTGACGCCGTGCGCTCGTTGCGAGACTTTGATCGAGGAGAAATATGGTTTCTGTTGGAAGTGTGGTTACCCGCGGAACTCGAAGGCGGAAACCTCAACGCCTAACAAAGCAAAATCATCGTCGTCCTCAAGGCCACCGGCACCAAACCCAAGGATAGAAATGGCAGAGTTAGATGACGAGTCGCAGACAGTGCAACATGAACAACGTGCTGCTGCGACGTCGATATTGTCGTGGGCTCCTCCCGCTAAGCGCGAAAACCCGCCGCGATTCAATCGTTCGGTACTCAAATTATTTGCTGTCGGTTCGGTTGGATTGCTTTTGCTTTCGGTAATCTTGTTTGTGCTCTTCCGTTCAGGCTCTGACGCCGGTGCAACCTCAGCTCAGGTCGTTCAAACACCTGTAGCGGACAGCCCTGCTGCACCCGCGCCAGCTGCGCAAACGCAAGAAGTGGCGTTGAAGCCCACGCCTCCACCCAAAAGTGCTGAAGACACTGAACTACAACGATTGCGTCAGATGCAAACGGGGAGCGTCGATCGCACGAAACTCTTGAAGAAACTCTCGGAATCGGAGTCAAAGTTTAAGGATGACTACCGGTTTCCGTATGAGCGCGCGCGCATCCTTACGATTCATCAAGATAAGAACTTCCACGATGAAGCGTTCGCTTCATTGGCACGTGCAGCGTTGATAGCCATCGATCATGGCAAATCAACCGAAATGCTGGCGCACCTTATGACCGATGGCGATGGAGATTTCCAAAAACTGTCGCATGACCGTCGAGAGTGGCGGCAGCTGGTTCAGGCCCTGAAACAGAACAACGCGAGAAGTTTGAATATTGGAGAAGGAATGTGAAGGTTCGATAAACTTTAGTTTGTCGTTCAGACGCGGTAAGAATTGTTATCAAGGCAATAGACAAGCAAAGGCTTTATCGGACATTTCCTTTCCAGTGCGTTGCGGTAATGAGTTTGTCACGGGCGTGATTCCAATCAGTTAGATCCAACTGAAAAGTTCCTTCCTGAAACCGAAGTGAATCAATAACCAGGCGTCGATCATCCTGGTTTCGATTGATGTCAATATTGAAAATCAATCGCATCTTTTTTCCATGATAGGTGAGAGTTACTTCGCCCAGATGCATGATGCAGTTCCCTGCGTTCGCGAATACCAGTGCGGGTGACTTGGTTCCCGTATCAAACTTAGCATCTTCCGGCCAATAGTACGTTTGTTTGTCCGCCAGGAACGATACATCGTTGACGAGAATGCCCGCGTCACCAATCGCTTCGGGGAGTTGTTTGGCGAGCGAGTCGAGATCCGCACGACTCAGGATCTGACCTTTCTCGTCGCGCACTATGTATGACACCACAGCAGGATTACAAGATTGCGCGTAAGTGCATTTGCAGAGAAGCAACAGCAGAAAAGTGAGTGCGATTGCAACACGCATAACAATTATTTTCCCTGTTCGAGGAATTCAGTAATCAGTCTTCGATCGTTTTCGTCCTTGATTCGCGTAAAGAGTTTGGTTCCCAGTTTTCTTATCGTCTCGGGCTTATCAAACGGCAAGCGTTCATAAACTTTGCCACCGCTGAAGTGACAAGGCATGCACTTCGATTGAAGAATTGGCTTGACCTGCCGCTCAAAATCGACTGGCTGATTTTTTTCGAAGGATACAAAGGCTGAAGTCTTCATTGCACTCCCGCCTGCCTGCAACAAACTCAGGGCCGTCACGACCAACAAAACTAAGACTCGCATGTGGGTCATGCTACTCCTGCCTGGCCTGTTAGTGAAGAGTTTGAGCCCAGGGTTCTGTTACGAACTCAACAATTCCACCCGCAGTTTATAGGCTGGATTGGGAAGGCCTAAGGACTTCCCGAGAAAATCATTTCATATTTCATGATGCTTCCTTAAAATAGAGCTATTGGATCGCCGTACGCCCCTTTACCTGCAACCCCCGTTCTCCCATCCGTGCTGGGGACAACTTGACTTCGCCTAATCCGTTAATTTTCCGTCTTGTATCTGCCGGCAACGATAACGCGCTTGCGGCACTGATTGCCGAGGGTACTGATGTCAACGCTCAAAACGAAGGCGGACAAACTCCGCTCATTCTCGCGATCATTTCTGGTCAAGACAGTTTGATTGGTTTGCTGTTAGACGCCGGCGCAAATCCTCTTGTGTCGGATCATACCGGCTTAAACGCTATAGACTGGGCCGAACGTAAGGGGCGCTCGGGCTGGCTACATGGCCTCAATAAAAAGAGGGAGCCGCGCCGTAAGCCAGAATCTTCGGATGAAGCGTCGCAACCGAAAGCTGACTCAGCTTCGTTGTCCGCGAAAGCCACCCAAGCCGATGAGGAGAAGACTCAGAAGTTCCTTGCGGGACTGCGACAGCGATTTGCTGAGAAACCACATCAACCACGGCCTCCAGCAAGACAGGATATTCCGCAACGCAGAACGCGAACGACGAATGCCGATCCAGTTTTACTCACAACGGAGACGCCTCCTGCACTTGCAACGGAACCTAAACCTGAACTTCCGCCTGTTACGCATACTCAATCGCGACCTGCGGAAGAAAATAATCCTGCACCACATCGCAAGCGCTGCCCGAAATGCAACACGATTTACGACAGTCCCCTGCTCGCATATTGTTCGTATCACGAGGTGCCTCTGGTTGACGCAGATGCGACGTCCTTAGCAACACCGGAGGCAAAGAGTTCGTCTTGGCCGCTATGGCTGTTGGTGCTGTCAACTTTCTTACTTGCCCTAATTGCTACATTGTTTGTCAGCAATCTTTTGTTTAAGAGTAATCGCGAAGACACAACGCCCAAACCGGCAACCCAAAGCACAAATATCCTGAAAGGTGTACCTGTAGCTGTGGGACAGCTATCTGGAAAAGCAGTTTTGTTACCCACTGCCGACGTTCCAATAAGCATGGTCCAGCAGCCTACATCAGTGATCGTGCAAGTGAGGATCGATAGATCGGGAAAAGTCGTTGCTGCATCGAGTAAGAACAACGATGAGACTCTGCGAGAGGCCGCGATTGGCGCCGCAAAGCGGTCAAGCTTCTCAGCTGAAAAGCTTGCCGGCCGGGGAACAGAAGGAACGATTACTTATACATTTAGTCCCAGGTGAGGTCAGCAATGAAAGTGGGCAGTATCAAATCATTTATCAGTGGTAAATAATAAACGCCAATGATAAATCGCGGGTCTCAAACAGAATTTATTCGAGACTTCAAAGCCGAAGCAACCGCGTTGACCGAAGATTCCCGCCTTACTCGCTTTTCAAGTAGAATGCAGCCTCTCCTATCGTGCGGCAGGTTCAGTGGTCCCCCAGAAACATCGTCGACCACCGTACACTGAAACGTCAGTAAAACTTTAGCCCTCAATACGCCTAACCACATTCGCGTATGTCGCGAATCTATTGCTCAAGGAGGCTTCGAATGACAACGAGCCAACGAACAATGATCGCCTCAATTTTTGTTTTAATCCTATTGATACTGTCCGGTTCAACGACTACGAAGCCAGTGTCTGCCGGTGGCACCACAACCCACGACCCCACCTGGTGGGATAAGTATCAATTCATTCTGAACAATGGTTCTGATGCGGCGCCGACAACAACAAGCTCACTCCCTTTTGGCACAAACGTAGACGTCTCAAATGAATGTGGACCACAAAGTGAAACATTCATAACCATCAACGCCAACCAACCGCGGGTGTTAGCTGCCGGCTCAAATGAAATCTTCAGACTGCCGATGCGTGGATATTTCTCCTTCGATGGTGGCTCGAGCTGGGGAGGAGTTGATCTGCCATTGCCGCAGCCGAAGACAAGGAATGGCACTGACTTTGGTTCGGATCCGAGTCTCGCTTTCGACTCGAGTAACAATGTCTTCTACGGGTATATCGTGGTCTACTTCGCCGCCGGCAATGGAATCAATGGTACAGAGATGGCCGTCGCTCGATCTATCGATGGCGGCAAAACCTATCCCACGGCAACGTTTTTTGGTTTTGAAAACGGTAAGAACCACTTCAACGACAAGCCTATGATCACAGCCGACACGAATGTAACGAGTCCTTTCCGAGATAGTGTCTATATCGCGTGGGATGCGGCTGCAGGAGGATCAATTGGCGGAGGTGTCCGACTTGCTCGTTCCATCGATCACGGTGCGACGTTCACCATCACCCGAGTCGATGATCCAAATGGACCGGGAAAATCTATCGGAGCGTCTCCCTCAGTTGGTCCTAATGGTGAAGTCTACGTCGCCTGGAATGACTACAAAGCGAATGCAATTGTGTTTAATCGCTCATTCGATGGCGGACAGACGTGGGAAAGCCCAGCAACTATTTCGCTTAAGACACTTCCTTTTGAGATCCCTCTTCCTGCAGAGTCTTTTCGTCGAGCGCTCGTGTATCCCTCGCTTGATGTAGATCGCTCAACCAGTTCACATCGAGGTCGCATCTATTGCAGTTGGATGGACCTGACGCCAGCACAGGTCACGGACATTTTCCTTTCATACTCTGACGATCGTGGCGCGACGTGGTCTACGCCAATCCGTGTTGGCGATCAATTATCCAGACCAGTCGATCGGTTCAATCACTGGATGTCAGTCGACTCAACCAACGGCGATGTGACCGTCGCTTTCTATGACACTCGTAATGATACAACCGGCTTTCGGTACCAGACCGATTACTATCTGGCGAGGTCAACAAACGGCGGCGTCTCATTTCCGGGAGCTGACGTGCGCGCGAGTAATGTGAGCTCCAATGAACACGACTGCAATGGCGTGGTTCCATGTGATGGAATCGACTACGGAAACCAGCAGGGTGATTATGAGGGTCTGGTTTCGTTTGGCGGTTACGCGTATCCCATCTGGACAGACAGCCGTCGCCAACTCGAGCCATCGAGTGGTTGCCGAATACCGCTGCTTATGGAAGAGGTGTTTAGTGCGAAGGTAAGGTGAGTTGTGCGGGGCGGGCGCCCGAGTTTTTTAGGCCTCGCCCCGCAACGTCAGACGCAGAGGAAGACTACTGTTTGTCGTAAACCGCAACAACGGTTACTTTCTGTCCCTTCGCGTCTGTAGAATTGGTCGTAACGGTTCGTGTTTTACCATCAGCAGATACGACAATCCGGCCGGTGACAGTTACTTTCCCATCCTTCTTATTTTCAATAGACAACGTACGTTCGTTCACTACTTTGTATGAACGCGTGTCGACCGATGCGTCACCCGTGACCGGATAATCTTTGCCATCAAACTTTCCTGTCCATTCGTTGTGTGCGGGATTTCCGCTACCATCAACTCCGTCGACCGTGACTTTGATCATGTCGCCCGCGGCCTCGTAGACGACAGTGGTATTTTTCGGCGAGCCAGCAGGAATCTTTGATTTTGCTTCATTAAGCTTCCAGGTGCCCATCTGGGGACTGGTTGCGAAGCTGAACGCCACGCCCGCGAGAAACAGTGGTAAAACCAAGGCGAGTGCTTTTGCCTTCATATCTTCCTCCTTAATGAAAACAATTGTGGTTCGGTTTCGGGGGCATTCTATGCCTAGCTATTTGTTGTGACAACCTGTTTCGCTCTTTCAAGAACTTGATCTGAACCTACTGGCTCTCCCCGGGGCGCGAAACCTTCTTCAGGTTCTTCATAAATCTCTCAACGCGGAATGGATCGACGGTGTTGGCCCAATAACCATCCTTCTTGAATGCTGTACCGACAATGAAGCCGTCAGCTTCGTCGTAGAAATGCGATATGTTCTGCTCATTAATTCCAGAACCAAGAAAAATCGGCAAGTGACAATGAGTCTTCGCTTCTCGAACGTCCTCGACGTTTGGTGCTGCACCGGTAACATTGCCAGTCACAATCACACAATCAGCACCCATGAACTCTATTGTTTCTGCGGTAGTCCCCAAACTTACATCGGCAGTGATTGCATGAGCAGAGTGTTTCTTTTTTACATCAGCCCAGACCTGCACATGTGTCGCACCAATCATGCGTCTATAACGAAGTAGCCTCGCAGCCGAAGATTGAATCAAACCTTCATCAGCAACGTGAGCGTAGGCATAACCTTCGACTCTGATGAAATCGAGATCCGCCGCGTGAGCTACAGCCATCGCCTCGATGTTGGCACCCGCAAGAATTTGAATACCAACCGGCAAGTCAAATTGAGTTCTTACTTCTCTTGCAAGCACGGTCATTGCCGCAACGATCTCTGGACCAACCTCGCCACGCAGATATGGAACATCGTGCATATTCTCGATAATTAAACCGTCGACTCCGGAATCGCGATACAGTCTCACTTCGTCCCGCGCTGTACTTACCAACTCAGTGATTGTCTGCGCATTACGAGGCGTGCCGGGTAAGGCTCCGACATGAATAACACCGATCACTGGCTTTGCTCTGGAGAACAGTTGGGTCATTCAATCAAACAGATTACACACGCCAGTAGGATTCTGAAAGCTCCTTGGGGTGCGGCGG
>PSRF01000104.1 GCA_003175865.1 Blastocatellia bacterium | reverse complement strand
ATTAAAGTTGCTGAGAATCGATTGCTCTTCAAACAGGCAATGGACGAAGCTGGCTTGGAAATGCCCCGCGGTGGTTTCGCACAATCGTGGGATGAAGCCAAAGAGATCGTTGCATTAACCGGTTACCCAGCGATTATCAGGCCATCGTTTACGTTGGGTGGCACCGGTGGCGGAACTGCCTACAACCCGGAAGAATTTGAAGAAATCATTCGCGGCGGACTCGCTGCGTCGCCGATTCACGAAGTATTGATTGAGGAGTCAATCCTTGGGTGGAAAGAGTTTGAGCTCGAAGTGATGCGCGACCTCGCTGACAACGTCGTGATCATTTGTTCGATTGAAAACTTTGACCCGATGGGAGTGCACACCGGAGATTCGATTACCGTTGCTCCAGCGCAAACTCTGACTGACCGTGAGTACCAACTGTTACGCGATATGGCCATTCGCGTCATTCGCAAAGTGGGTGTTGAGACTGGTGGCTCAAACATTCAGTTTGGTGTTAATCCAACTAATGGCGAAATCCGTATTATCGAAATGAATCCTCGTGTCTCTCGTTCGTCGGCGCTTGCGTCAAAAGCGACTGGGTTTCCGATTGCGAAGATCGCAGCGAAGCTTGCGGTTGGTTACACACTCGACGAGATTCCAAACGACATTACAAAGAAAACACCTGCATCATTCGAACCGACAATTGATTACGTTGTTGCCAAGATTCCAAAGTGGGACTTCGAGAAATTCCGTGAAGCCGAAGATGTACTTGGAACTCAAATGAAGTCTGTTGGCGAGGTAATGGCAATCGGGCGTACGTTCAAAGAAGCACTATTCAAAGGTTTGAGATCGCTGGAAGCTGTGAAGCCGTTACGTCTTGAAGACATCTCAGACGATGCTTTGCAAAGAAAACTTGCGCGACCTAACTCACAACGTTTCTCATACATAACTTACGCTCTTCAACACAACTGGTCCATTGAGGAGATCTATCGCCTGTCACGTATCGATCCGTGGTTCCTGGATCAGTTGCAACAAGTAATGGAAATCCAGAGTGACATCGAAGGACGTAGGCTCGAGGAGATTTCGGCCGATGAGTTACGCAGCTTCAAAGAAGTTGCGCTGTCCGATCGCCGTCTTGCCTACCTTACTGAACGCTCCGAAGACGAAGTTCGTCAATACCGTAAGCACTTGGGAATCGTTCCTGTTTACAAACGAGTTGATACATGTGGCGCCGAGTTTGAATCCTTCACTCCTTATCTATATTCAACCTACGAGACTGAAGATGAGTCGAATCCAACGGATCGTCGCAAAATTATGATTCTCGGTTCAGGACCAAATCGGATCGGGCAGGGAATTGAATTTGACTATTGCTGTTGTCATGCCTCGTTCGCTCTGCATGAAGCTGGCTTCGAAACGATCATGGTCAACTGTAATCCGGAAACAGTTTCGACAGACTACGACACGTCGGATCGCCTCTACTTCGAACCACTCACGTTCGAAGATGTGATGAATATCGTTGATGTCGAAAGGCCCGATGGTGTGATTGTGCAGTTTGGTGGCCAGACACCGTTGAATCTTGCGATGCGTCTCCAAAAGGCCGGTGTCAAAGTTATTGGCACGTCGCCCGACTCGATCGATCTCGCGGAAGATCGCAAGCGTTTCGGTGCGTTGTTACAAGAGTTGGGTATTCCTCAACCTGCGCATGGAATGGCTTCGTCTCCTGAAGAGGCGCGTGATGTAGCCGGCCGCATCGGTTACCCGGTGCTCGTCAGACCAAGTTATGTCCTGGGCGGTCGTGCTATGGCTATCGTTTACGACGAGGATGCTTTGGAACGATATGTTCGGACTGCAGTGGGTTTTACTCCCGATCGTCCGGTTTTGATCGATAAATTTCTGGAGCAAGCGGCCGAGTTTGACGTTGACGCTCTTGCGGACGAAACCGCGTGCGTCATTGCAGGAATTCAAGAACATATCGAAGAAGCTGGAATCCACTCTGGCGATTCATCGTGCGTTTTGCCGCCGGTCCGCATCGACCCCGAACATATCGAAACGATGCGACACTACACGCGTAAGTTGGCGACAGCACTTTCGGTTCACGGCTTGATGAATATCCAGTTCGCAATCAAAGACCATCGCGTTTACGTTCTTGAAGTGAACCCGCGCGCATCTCGCACGGTGCCATTCGTTTCCAAGGCTACCGGGTTCCCGATCGCACGTATTGCGGCACTCGTAATGGCAGGACAGAAATTGAAAGACTTTGGTTTGCCTGATGAATTGAGTGTGCAACGGTTCTTTATCAAGTCGCCGGTATTTCCTTTCGTGAAGTTTCCTGGAGTTGACCCGGTCTTGAGTCCGGAAATGCATTCCACCGGTGAAGTGATGGGAATTGGTGAAACGTTTGGTGAGGCTTACGGTAAAGCAATGATGGGGGCAAATCTGACGTTGCCAGTCAGCGGAAAAGCCTTCATGAGTGTGAACGAGATCGACAAAGGCGCCGCCGTTCTCTTGGCTCGCAAACTTTCGCGACTTGGTTTTAGTCTAATTGCTACGCTCGGTACGGCAGCGCGATTACGCGAAGTGGGACTCGAAGTCGAGAATGTTTTCAAAGTAAACGAAGGACGTCCCAATATAGTCGACTACATCAAACGTGGTGACATCTCACTAGTAATCAATACTCCACTTGGTAGTGTTTCACATTATGACGAACAAGCCATTCGTCGTGCAGCCTTGCAGTACAACGTTCCATGCGTAACTACGATGACCGGTGCACAGGCACTCGTTGAGGCGATTTCCGCACAGACCGCGAACGCAACTCCATCGGTGCATTCCCTTCAAGAACTACATGCGGCACAACATTCAGTCGATGCGGTTTCCACCCGGTAAAATATAAGGACATGGTCAACAGTAAGCTCTGAATGCCGAAAGCGTTCCAACCTATTCCCACTGCGAAACTCGATGGACGCCAGTTTAATCGCAGCTGCGGCAAGCCAAATTATCTCTGAGGTAACGGGTGACAGCGTTCAACTTCGTTCTGGTGAAGTGTTTTCGACCCAAGGAAGCGTAGTCGTTCGTTGTCACTTAGATAATGCGCGAGCAGGCAGCCCTTCGTCATTCATCGTTAAGAAGGTAAGAGAAGATCGTTTTGGTTATGATCCACACAGCTCAACGCCAAATGCAGCTCACGAATTTTTTAACGACTGGGCGGCAGCAAAGTTTCTAAGCGGGATTCCAAACGATCCACCATTCAGTCCGCAGTTCTATGGCGGTAGCCGTGAACACGGCTTCATCGTTCTTGAGGATCTAGGAGACGGTGAATCACCGACAACGTATGAGGCATTACACGGTGCTGATCCTGAGATGGCAGAGAAAACGTTAATTGAGCATGTCTCATTGATCGGTAAGTTGCATGCGTCAACCATAGGGCGAGCCGACGAGTACCAGCAAATCAGAAATGCGATTGGCATTGTGCCCAGTCCCAAGAAACTGTTTCAAGATCCTTGGTCGGATGCGCGAACCTCCATTACGACGAGTGAAATAGATGAAGCAATCATGACCTATCGGGCTAGCTTCAATGCTGTTGGTATTGGCACGCGTGCAGGTGTTGATGAGGAAATCGAACATATCGCAGCCGTAGTGGAGCAAGACCCCGGGTCGTTCCGTGCGTACTGTAAGGGCGATCAAAACATGGCTGACGACTACATCCGATATAGGTCTAAGCCTAGACTTTTTGATTTCAATGCCGGCGGATTCAGACATGCGTTGCTTGAAGGAATACCGGGACGTATGACTTGGGGCTGCTTGATGCGCCTACCTAAAACGCTCTTGCCGCGGATGGAAAGAGCGTACCAGTATTCGTTAGCTCAACGGTGTCCGGCGGCATCTGACGACCTTTCATTTAGTCGTGCGATGGTCGAGGCTGGAGCGCGTTGGAACATACTCCATGTTATCCATCGTTTGCCTGAAGCTTTGATAAGTGACAGGCGAAGAGGGCCGACGACATTGCGTCAACAAGTAATGGCTTGTTTGGAGGCGTTTGCTGATTTGTCTGAAGAGTACAAGGAAATGAGAGCTTTGGGCCACTCTGCCCGAGACATGGTGACTCGCTTGGAAACCCGGTGGACCAATGACTTTGTTAGTCTTCCATATTACCCCGTGTTCCGTGAGCGATTGGTATAGCCGTGGATTCAACTTGATCGCGAAACTGAGAACGACTGTACGTTTGCGCGAAGTCGGAATTGAAGAGAGAATGTTCTAGATATAGTTTGGACGTATCAACAGTTCGAAGAAGTTATGGTTGACGAGTTCGGTCTCAATTCTCCGGAAACAATCGAGCAGATCCTTGGCGAGTGCCACACAATCGCAGTAGTTGGTCTCTCCTCTGATCCATCACGTCCTTCGAATAGTGTCTCTGCGTATATGCGGCGGACCGGTTATAGAGTTATTCCGGTAAACCCGAACGAGACGCAGGTATTTGGCGAAATTTCTTATCCGAGACTTCAGATGGTGCCGGAAAAGATCGATTTGGTTGATGTATTTCGTCGTTCAGATGAAGCAGGTCACGCGGTTGATGATGCGATTGAGGTCGGTGCGCGCGCAGTTTGGCTTCAGGAGGGTGTCATTGATCACGCCGCCGCACACCGGGCGTTCGATGCAGGCTTGTTGGTTGTGATGGATCGTTGCTGGTTGAAAGAGCACATCAGAAGAAATCGCGCTTGAGGTACACGAGTTTTGTCTAACGTTCATGCGGTCGTGATTACTGTCAGCGATGCTTGTGTGCGAGGCGAGCGGCAGGACCAGTCTGGTGAAACACTGGTAGCGCTATTACGAGATGCTCAAGTAGAAATCGTTGACACCAAAATTGTGTCCGATGATCTTGAGCCATTGATTACCACCTTACGTCTATTTGCAGAGCGACGCGACGTGAACGTAATTGTTACTACTGGTGGGACGGGTCTTGGTCCAAGAGATAATACTCCCGAGGCCACGCTGAAAGTCATCGAGCGCGAGGTCCCAGGAATTTCAGAGGCAATTCGATTAGAGTCGTTGCGACATACACCAATGGGTATGATTTCGCGCGGCGTGTGTGGCGTGTGTTATGGAACGCTTATCATTAATCTCCCAGGTTCGCCCAAAGCGGTAAAAGAAAGTTTCGGCGTTATCAAGCCTGTTCTTAATCACGCAGTTGATTTGCTCGCGGGACGAACCACACACTCCGACGCAAAGTAATTCATGAAGAATTAATTCACTCGTAACGACAACTTAGTTTTCGGTGTCTAAAGTGCAACCAGTTTAAGAGGTTGCCCATAGCTGGGATGAGGGGTTGCGAACAACACACTCGCGGCCCCATTTGTTTTTAATCCAACTTGAGGGAGGGACGAACGAACGAAACCACTTTGCAGGATGGAAACTATTTAAGGAAACAAACCCGCTATCTTTCGCTTACATACTCACCATATCGACTCACTTTTTGTGTCCCGAGCTGTTCCTTCAGAAGCTGGTAGAAACATTTCAGGCACAATCCGCTCGCATCTTCCGATTGGTCGTCGCGGATTTTCACTCCGCACCATATGCATAGAACACGAAACGCCTTCTCTTGTCTTTTTCTTTCTTCCTGGTTCACCTAAAAACTCCTTACCTCTGTTCTCACCTCATTAGATACATCGTCAAGTTACACGACAGTATCAGCCCACTTAAGTTCACGTTAACAATGTTTCTTGGGCTTGCGAACCTGAAGCTTTAGATGCAGTTCAGACGCTTTTTTGTAGGAAAATTTTCTGATATGCGAGTTGTTAACATTTTGGTAACATGAGTTGACAAGGTAACGCCTCCAAGGCGTCACCAAGCGAACCGACGTACTCAACCCTAACTCTCGTTGGTTTGACCTCTGGGAGGAAGTTTCGAAGTTGCGACCCAGAATCTACAAATCGCCTTACTTATCAATAGCCCGTCCGCTAGGCGGCGTCATCTGTTTGTTAGTGTGGGCCGTCGTTGGGTTTGCCGGGCAAACAAGTCGCGTTGTGGTTCGTGACGATATGAGGCCAGCCCATAAGACCGAGCTTCTAGAAAAGCTTCGGGCAATCACAGGTTGGCGCGAGTTGTCATTTGATCGAAATGGTTTTCTTGTTACCGGCGAAGTTGATAGTGCAGGATCGGAAAGCGCCAGAGCGTTAATAGCCAGCGCAATTCACGGTAACCAACTGATCGTGCTTGAAGATGCTACGGATCGCGCTGATGTTGCATTTTGTCGCGTTGTACCTGGTCGCACTACTGGTTCGAGTGTTTCACCGATCCCGATCTTCGTCGTTCTAATCGACTTTCGTGATTTTCAACACGTGACTGGAGACGCAAGAGCGCGCGCCGCTTTTGATGTTGGCTGGGGTTTCCTACATGAACTCGATCATGTAGTGTCGCAATCAAAGGACGCAGAAAACATGTCCGCGGCAGGTGAATGTGAGGACCACATTAATCAGATGCGACGTGAGCTGGGTTTGCCAGTGAGGTCGACGTATTTCTTTAGTTCGTTACCCGTAAAAACGGATCCCAATTTCATTACACGTTTAGTCAGACTTGGCTTTACTGAATCCGACCCCTCACACAGGCGGCCAAAACATTATTGGTTAGTCTGGGATGCCGCGCTGGTTGGTGGTATTGACGAGCGTAGCCTAACGGCTTTGATCCGCTCTGCTGATTCGAAAT
>PSRF01000095.1 GCA_003175865.1 Blastocatellia bacterium | reverse complement strand
GCATCTTTGCTATTAGGTGCTCTTTCAGTTTCTCACAAGCGGTGAACAGTCTCGTCCTAGAGGAAGACTTTCCTGAACGCAAATTCACTCAACCCTTCCCCAAAAGATCTCTTGTGTTCGCGACTAATCCTGAGTTCCAAAGCCAACTACGTGAGGAGTAGACCATGTCGGATCCCTTCCTTAGTGAAATAAAGATAGTGTCATTCAATTTTGCACCAAGGGGTTGGGCCCTTTGTAACGGGCAGCTGTTGCCGATCAATCAGAACCAGGCGTTATTTGCTCTGCTAGGTACCACCTACGGAGGAGATGGACGAGTAAATTTCGGCTTGCCTAACTTGCGGGGACAAGTGCCAATTCACATGGGAAATGGTCACACGCTTGGAGAGAAGGGTGGCAGCACAGCTGTCACGGTTAACATTCAGCAGTTGCCGACACATCTTCACCAGGCCCAAGCGTCCACCAGTAGTGGCAGCACTCAGTTCGCTTCAAACAACGTTCTCGCTGCAGCTGGTAACCTCTACGCGCCCGCCAACAACCTTACGTCGTTGCTGCCATCTACCGTCACGAACGTCGGTGGCAGCCAGCCGCATAACAACATGATGCCGTACTTGGTGCTGAACTTTGTTATTGCTCTTCAAGGCATTTTTCCGTCGCAGTTCTAACAAGGAGATACTCAAAATGCCAGAACCTACTCTTGGCGAAATCAAGATGTTTGCGGGCAATTTTGCTCCGGCCGGCTGGATGCTTTGCCAGGGCCAGACATTGCCAATATCAGAGAATGAAACCTTATTTCTGTTGATCGGAACGACGTATGGAGGCGACGGTGTAGAGACATTTAATTTGCCGAATCTGGCGAGTCGCGTGCCGATACACATGGGAACAGGGCCAGACGGTACTAGTTACCAATTGGGCGAGGCGGCCGGTACTGAACAAGAAACTTTGACAGTGCAACAGATTCCTAATCATACACACTCTTTCCAGGCATCGACTTCGCCTGGAACGCAAAACGCTCCGGCAAACAACGTCGTAGCGTCGTCGCCATCGGTGACGTTATTCGTCCAGGATGTGACAGACAGCAGTCTGGCGGCCAGTGCTGTCACAGCAGTGGGCGGCAGTCAACCGCATGAAAACACGCAACCGTTCCTCTGTGTAAACTTCATCATTTCGTTATTTGGTGTTTACCCTCAGAGCTAAGGAGAAAAGATGGCTGACGCATTTCTAGCTGAGATACGTATTTTCCCGTTTAATTTCGCTCCGAGTCACTGGGCTTTTTGCGATGGGCAGTTGATGCCAATTTCACAGAACACGGCACTCTTTTCATTACTTGGCACAACTTATGGAGGTGACGGCAAGTCCACTTTCGCATTACCCGACATGCAGGGCAATGCGCCAATGCAACCAGGACAGGGTCAGGGACTTAGCCTGCGGGATCTGGGTGAGCAGAGCGGCGTTGAGAGCATCTCGTTGCTAATATCGGAAACTCCGTTTCATACCCATAGTCTGAGAGCGCATAACGCTGATCAGGCGGATGCCCAAAACCCTTCAGCGACTACGGTCTTGGCGCAATCCGCTAACGGC
Source organism: Blastocatellia bacterium (assembly GCA_003175865.1). Lineage (GTDB taxonomy): Bacteria > Acidobacteriota > Blastocatellia > Pyrinomonadales > Pyrinomonadaceae > PSRF01. The sequence continues at coordinate 4,363 of PSRF01000095.1, read as the reverse complement.
TTCGCATATCAGTCGAACACTTCGCAAAACCTAACAACGCTAAATCCCCAAGCACTGTCACCAGCAGGCGGGAGTCTACCGCATAACAACATGCAACCTTACCTAACGCTGAATTTCTGCATCGCACTCCAGGGAATATTTCCGCCAAGACCGTGAGAGGCATGTCGGTTACGACTTCAGTTGTAGAGCAGGGCAGCGTGTGCACGCTCAAACTCTCTGAAGCTCCTGCGCTGTACGGATTGAAACTCGGTATGACGATCGAGCAGATCCTGGATCTATTTCCAGGTAGCAAAGAAGACGCAGAATTGCATTCAGTGTTATTGGCGTCACCAGGACGTTTCGGCAACTCCACATTCCTGATCACACCTTCAAAATATAAGAGCGCTACCGATTACGCAGGAATCAGTCGTGTCTCCATCTCGCTGCTTGACGAGCGCGTTTCCAACTTCACAATCCATTTCAACGGACCCCTGTGGCCAGATGTCGACAAGTTCATTGCGAAGTTCGGGGAAGGCAAAGAGCTTCCCCCGCCTGATCAGTGGGAAGCGTACGCGGGAATGGAAACTCAAATGAAGACGCTCACGTGTCTCGGTTTCTCAATTCGTGTTTTTGCCGGCGGTGAGGATGGGAGTCTCAACTACGTACTCGTGCAAGACCTCGAGGCAGATAAGAAACTGAGAGAGCGCAGGAAGAAAGCGCGAGAACAACCGGTAACCAATCACTAGTCTTTTATCCGCGGGCGCGACGACGAAGAGCGGCGGCGCGATTCAGTGGAACCAGAGCATCGCTGCTGCCTTCTGGTGGAGCGTCGCTAAAGTTGGTGAGCTCTTCAGCGTGTGATTGTAGATACTGGAAGAATCGTTCAAACTCCCGCTGCATCGCGTCCATCTTCTCCCGCATGTTGAGAATGATTTCAACACCCGCCAGATTTACTCCAAGATCGCGAGTCAGTGAAAGAATCAGTTCGAGGCGTTCGAGATCGGGTTCGGTGTAGAGGCGTGTATTGCCTTCCGAGCGCGATGGCTTCAACAAACCCTCACGCTCATAAAGCCGCAGCGTTTGCGGATGCAACTCATACTGATCCGCAACAGCACTGATAGTGTAGGTTTTAGGTTTGCGTGACATACGACTCTAATGACCTTTGTACCTTGTCCTTCGTACTTGGTTTTTGTTCATTTTCATTGAATGATCCTTGCGACGAAAGTCCAATATGAAAAACTAGAACAAAGTACAAAGCACAAAGTTCAGAAAACTTCTAGTCTAAACCCATTTCCACCCTGGGGTTCGTCGTGTTCAACTTCGAATACTCTCGCAACAATTCTTTCGTCTCTTCCGAAATTACCTTAGGCAGCATTACCTGCACTTCAACAAACTGATGACCCTTTGCTCCCGGGTTTCGTAGCGACGGCGCGCCACGATCGCGCAAACGAAACTTCTGTCCTGACTGCGTTCCAGGTGGCACACGCAACTGCGTCTTGCCATCAACAGTCGGCACTTCAATCTTTGCACCAAGCGCAGCTTCCGGGACTGTGATTGGAACGGTCACGTAAATGTTGTCGCCCTTGCGCGTGAAATATTTGTGTGGACCAACATTCGTGATGATGTGCAAATCACCTGCAGGTGCACCAAGTCGGCCACCTTCACCCTTGCCGGGAATACGAACCCTTGAACCGGTTTCTACGCCCGCCGGAATACGAACCTTAACGGTTTCGGTTTTCGGCATCGTGCCTTTGCCTTTACACAATGAACACGGAGATCGTCTTCGACCACTACCACCACAATCGGGACACTCCTGTGCAAAACGTAAGCGGCCGCCTGCACGTTGAACCTGTCCAGATCCTTTGCACGTTGAACAAACAACCACTGGACCACCAGTATCACCCGCACCATTACAACGCGAACATTGTTCGGAACGGTTGACTGTGATGTTGGTTGTCAGTCCTTTGATTGCCTCTTCGAACGTAAGGGCAAGCGGCATCTCGATGTCAGCGCCGCGTTGCGGTTGTGGACGTGGTGGTTCTTTCTCCTTCGCCGATCCGCCACCGAAAAGATCGTTGAAAATGTCACGGAAGCTGCTACCGCCGGACGAACTCGTTGAACCACCGCCCCAGTCAAAGCCCGTGAAATCAAAGCCCGGGGTTGCTCTACCCGTGCTCGGACCAGCACCACGCGCATGAGCGTCAGCAAGATTGTCGGAATACTGACCGAAGCGATCGTAAACACTTCGCTTCTTGGGATCGGAAAGCACGTCATGTGCTTCCGATGTCAATTTGAAGCGTTCCTCGGCGGCTTTATCACCGGGATTAACGTCCGGATGATATTTACGCGCTAGTCGACGATAAGCCTTCTTGATCTCTTCCGGCTTGGCGTCTCGCTTCACGCCCAGTATTTCGTAATAGTCCTGCTTAGCCACGATTCGTTAATTTTTGATTTTCGGTTTTCGATCCGGCCTGATTGCCAATTGCCGACTGACCGCTTAAAAGTCATCGCTCAAAAACCTCGACACTTTCATCAGCGACCAATCGGCAATCAAAAATCGGCAATCGAAAATCTACTTGTTTTCGTCTACGTCCACGTACTCAGCATCGATCACATTGTCATCGCCTGCAGTACCTGACGACGATGCACCCGCTGCCGATGCTTGATCCCCAGCAGTTTCGGCTCCTGGCGGTGGCGCCTGCTGGTACAGAGCCTCAGCCAGTTTGTGTGACGCTGTCTGCAACTGATTGAAAGCGTCGTTCAATTTCTCAACACCACCCTCGGCCAGTGCTTTCTTGGCTTCAGCAATCGCCGACTCGACGTCGCTGGCCACTGCTCCAACCTTCTCGCGATTGTCGTTGAGCGTCTTCTCCATTTGATAGACAAGACCATCGAGACGGTTGCGTGCCTCTATTTCTTCACGCTTGCGAGCATCGTCTGCTGAATGTGATTCAGCATCACGCATCATCTTGTCGATCTCGTCTTTCGAGAGACCCGACGATGCAGTGATCGTGATCTTCTGCTCACGACCGGTGCCCATGTCTTTAGCTGACACGTTCACAATGCCATTGGCGTCAATATCAAACGTAACTTCTACCTGCGGCATGCCACGCGGCGCCGGTGGAATGCCTACAAGATGAAACTTGCCCAATGTGCGATTATCGCTTGCCATTGGTCGTTCACCTTGTAGTACGTGCACCTCAACCGACGTCTGATTGTCAGAGGCAGTTGAGAAGATCTCCGACTTGCGCGTAGGAATCGTGGTGTTGCGTTCGATCAGTTTCGTGAATACTCCACCCAGCGTTTCAATGCCTAGGCTGAGCGGTGTGACGTCAAGGAGCAGAATGTCGGTCTTCTCACCTGACAGAACACCTGCCTGAACTGCTGCGCCAATTGCCACGACCTCGTCAGGATTCACGCTCTTGTTTGGTTCTTTGCCAAACATTCCTTTGACGATCTCCTGGACCTTCGGGATACGCGTTGAACCACCTACGAGAACAACTTCGTCGATCTTATTTGCGTCAACGCCGGCATCTTTCAGAGCCTGCTCGACTGGCGATTTCAACCTTTGCAGGATCGAATCGACAAGCTGCTCAAAACGCGCGCGCGTCAATTTCATTGCCAGGTGTTTTGGTCCGGATTGATCTGCTGTTATGAACGGCAGATTGATTTCCGTTTCCATAGTGCTCGACAGTTCAATCTTTGCTTTCTCTGCCGCTTCCTTCAAACGCTGAAGTGCCATCTTGTCAGTCGAAAGGTCGATACCCTGGTCTTTCTTAAACTCGTCGATGATCCACTCGATCAACTTCTCATCAATGTCGTCACCGCCCAGGTGCGTGTCGCCATTGGTTGATTTCACTTCGACCACGCCTTCACCAACCTCGAGGATCGAGATGTCGAACGTGCCACCACCGAAGTCAAACACCGCGATCGTCTCGTCTTTTTTCTTGTCGAGACCATAGGCCAACGCTGCCGCCGTCGGCTCGTTGACGATACGCATCACTTCGAGCCCAGCGATCTTGCCGGCGTCCTTTGTTGCTTGTCTCTGTGAATCGTTAAAGTACGCCGGAACTGTGATCACAGCTTTTTCAACTTTTTGACCGAGATAGTCCTCAGCCGACTGCTTCATCTTCTGAAGGATGATTGCGGAAATCTCGGGTGGGCTCCATTCCTTGCCACCGGCCGCAATGCGAACATCGCCATTGCCCGCGCCCTGTACTTTGTATGGGACCTGTTTGATCTCTTCGGTAACCTCGTTGTAGCGACGTCCCATGAATCGCTTAATTGAATACACCGTGTTTTCCGGGTTCGTTACAGCCTGACGCTTGGCAACCTGGCCAACAAGCCGGCTGCCGTCTTTGGTAAACGCGACCACGGATGGTGT
>PSRF01000251.1 GCA_003175865.1 Blastocatellia bacterium | reverse complement strand
TATGTAATCGGCGAAGTCGCGATCAACAAAGCCCTGAAGTTGCTTGGTCAGGTTTTCGTCTGGCTCGGCGCGAGCTAACAACACCTGTCGCGCGAAAGCGGCGCGTACTGGTTTTGCGGAAAGGAATCTAACGTGAAATTTAACAGTTGATGATGGCTTTACTTCACCTGATTCGACACGACCAGCTGCGCTGACGTTCGAATCTTCGCGACGACCTGAAGTTGTAGTTGAAATCGCGGACGTTTGTGTTGGCTGCGACTGGCCTCCCTCGGTCTGAGTTTGTGCCCAGGCGGAATCGCTTAATGTTTTGTCTACATCCTTCTTCGTCCATTCGGTCCAAGGCTTTGAAGTCTGAGCTAGCGCTATACTCGCCAGCACAACTGCCAGCGAACAGGCAGTAATTACTGATTTCATAAGTGGGCTCCTTGATTAATGTTTATTAGGACTGCAGGAACTTACTAACTTGAACGACCGTTACGCCTTCACGCCGCAGGTGTATTCCGTGAAAGTTGAGAACCTGTCAGACCCGTGATCGGCTGCAATGTCGTGGCGTTCGAAATCGACATGAACGATCGACATTAACAACGTCGCCTGTTCATCAATTAAACGCAAACTCAAATCGCGAGGACCGATCTTTTCAGATAGCAAATCTGAAAGCAAATAGTGCCTACAACTGAACGGAGGCACTGCTCCGAGTTTCACACGCGTGACTAAGCCATTGGTAGAAAACACTTCCAACGTTGGGTTTCCAGCAATTGTCTTGTCGTCGATGTTCATCACACCGATAACTTCATCACGCAACATTTTGGCGCCATTTTCATCGAGACGTGCACCCGTGGTGATGTAGTCGGTAGCTAGCCCGGTCCTGTGTGCGGGCTTCTGGTAAGCACGTGCGGAAGCGAGACCCGGTCGGAAATGTGTAAAAGCAGGAGCGTTCCATTCGACAACATTCAATTCCACTTTCATCAACGTATGATTCGACAACGGAGTGATTGCCAGAGACAGCCCACCAGAAAAATTTCTTGGCAAGCCGAGTTGCGAGCAATCAATAATGCAACTCTGCTGACCTCCTAGTTTTATACTTCCGCGCTCGATCTGCTTCTCTGGTATTGATGGCGGCGGCTTCGTTGCAGGTCCCATCTGCCAGACAACTTCGCCCCTCTCGTCAGTAATAAAGGGATTCAGCCAGAGTGTCTCTTCCATTGGCGCCCCTGAACTCAAATGGAATCGTGATTGGAAAGTGATTCCGCCAATGCTCTTCTGCTCAAAAACAAGTGGTGTGTAAAGGATATTCTTCGCCTTCATTCGCCCGGCCGCATCGAACGGCGTGGAAGCAGGCAACGGATTGTACGGCGGCTGGTGGATTGGATGTTCGATCGTAAAGCGCTTGCTGTTGTTCTGTTTTATGAAAAGGTAACCAAAATTTTTTACTGAGCCACTGCGGTTTGTAACTGCAACGGTGCCACCATTCGTGCCTTGTATCTTTTGAACGTGATGAGAACGTGACTCGTTTAGTACGTCCCGGATGTTGTCGGCCAACTCAGCTCGATGCAAATCAATTAAAACTGACGAGTGGGGTTTTAAGTCGTAAGGAATTTCCGCGAGCTTTGCTCCAAAATGATCGTAGAGTGTTACCGCTCCAGTGCTTTTTTCAGCGTAAGGATTAAAGACACTGTAGAAACAATCGTACTGATTAAGCGGCGGAAACGGCATTGAATAGAAGAAACTGTCTGCACGTTGCCACTCCAGTGGATCAGGATTGGCGTGAACTTTTGCAAACGAGTTGTTCGTGCGCCAACGAACAAACGCAGAACTGAAAAGATCGCTCGCATGAGTTGGTGTACGCGTCTTCGGTTTGAGTCTGACTCTCATTCCACCCCAAAAAGGACTTGAGCCAGTGAGGTCGGTTACAGGAATGACGGTCGTATGCATCGCAGGGACTACCAGGCGCTTTGCGACGCCATCCGTGCCGACCGGCTTGCCATCAGTATCATAGAGATAAATCTCGTATTCAGTGACGTCGAGATTGTCAGCATAACCTTTCGCTCCAATGAAGTTGTCTGAAGTAAGTACCAGTTCCGAGTCGATACCCAGTTCGCGGTCTTGAATAACGAGTGGAGCGCAGACGTCCAGCCAACATGTTGTTTGAGAAACAGAATTACTGTAGGTCTGACTTAAAGCTTTTGTATGATCGATGAAAGGAAGACATGCAGTAGCGGCACATGCTTGCGAAATGAGAGACAGGAAAGTACGCCGCTTGAGAGTATTCATGCATGTGCCTCTCTGTTCTGTATAAGAGGCTGTGGATTAGAGAACCCCGACGCGTCGGGGTTCTCTATTGCTGGTCGGGGCTGTTAACTTAAGAGGAGAGCAGACGTTAATCTGCCCTCCACTTTGGGGAATGGAACAACTTGTTTAGAAGTTGAACCGAACCACGAGTTGGACCAGACGACCACCTGGATCATTTGTGGTAGACAGGTCCTGATAGGCGTTTGTGTAACGCGAGAAGGTAGCTGCGTTCAAGCCGGTCAGTGTGTTCAAGTCGTTGCTGGCACTGCCAACGAGGAAGTTGATGTTGTTAAAGGCATTCAGGAATTCGCCTCTTAACTCCAGGTTCATCCTCTCATTGAACTTCACTTTCTTCACAATACTTGCGTCCGTACGGAAGAAAGCTGGTCCATAGAGCACGAGGTTTGCGAAACCGCAACCGCCTTGGAATGACTGAATACAATTACCCCAAGCGGCAGGTGCGATAAAGCGACCAGTCGGAGCGCCCTGGGTGAAAGTTCCACCAATTGCAGAGCCACTGGTATTGAAACCAATGTTGTTTGCCTTCCAGGTATTTTGGCGAATATCCAACGGGAAGATGTACACGTTGCCACGGTACACGCCGTCGGCATCAACATCGCGTCGGATACCAACCGCATCCTGAAGTTCTTTCTTAGTCATACCGACGAGCTGAACATTGCCCAGCGAGAACGGATTTCCACTCTGGATACGGACGTTTCCGTTAACACCCCACCCGCCAACAAGTTTTTCCTTCCATCCATGGACGCCACTGAGCCAGGTCTTGCCCTGACCGAACGGCATTTCGTAGATGAAGTTCATCTTCAAACCATGGGTGATGTTGAAAGGAGCGATGCCCTTTCGAATTGAAGGATTGAAGAGGTCGTTGGGCTGGTCAAACACAGAAGAGCTGCTCGCATAGGTATTGGCGAGAGCTTTACCGAATGTGTAGCTGCCCTGGAACAACAGACCACGCGCCATGCGACGACGGAACTCGACCGTGAGAGCGTCGTAGTAGCTCTGGGCGCCGTTGTCCACGATAAATGAACCGCCGCGCTTGCCGGCGTTGATCAGGAACATGTTGTACGGGAAGAGGCCTAAGCCTGTGCAACCAGTTAGGCCGAAGCAAGCCTGGCCCGCCGGTGTTCTGCGGTTGTCGAAGTTAGTACTGGACAGCTGGGATGCAAATCCGAGAACGCTCGGGTTGAGCGGATTCAGCAAGCCCAGGAAAGTAGCACTTGCAAAGTTCGTACTGTTGTACAACGTGTTGCAAGTCGTAATGTTTGTACAGTTACCAGCATTAGACTGTGCCTGGCTCTGGAAGTAAGCGTACATGATCGGAAGCGGCACTGTGCCTGTTCCGGGTCCCTGGTAACGGAACTGTGCTCCACGACCAGCATTAATGTTTGCAGTGAGGTTTTGTTGCGCGAGAGAAAACTCTTGCAGCAAACCGTTGTTGCGAACATTCCACTGAGTACCGTTTCCGTTGAGATCGTATTGTCTCCAGAGGCGGTGACCGCGGTTCCCGACGTAACGAATCTCGATTACATTATTAGCATCGATTTCGCGCTGAAGACCGACAGTCCATGATTCAACGTAACCGGTCTTCAAATCAGGCAGGAAGGCGTTGACACCATCCGTCAACAGTCCGTTGTTAGGATAAGTCGGAGAAGACGCAAACGAGGCTGGACCAAATGGTCCCTGACGCAGATAAGAGCCTACAGGGAGATTGCCGAGAGTCAGGTTCCGGTTGGTCGTGATTGTTCCGCCCGGGTTACTGCCAGTGACAGACTGGAAGACATTGGTACCTTCACGAACACTTGCCATCGAGAATCCCAAGCGAAGGACCGTCTGTCCTGACTGTCCCATGATCCTCTTCAAGAAACCTTCCTGGAAGTTCGGGCTATATACCAAACCGAAGCTTGGCAAGAAGGTTCCGAACTCCTGGTTGTAAGCCTTGGTTCCTTTACCGAACAGCGTATATTGAGAGTGTGGGCCTGCAACCGTACCCGGAGTGCAGGAGGAGCCGACGCAGCCCGGCACGAAATTATTCACCCCTGATTCACCGAATAGACCGTCATAACTGACACCTGCGTATGTGTCATTAAGTGCCTGAATTGGTATTGCTCGCTCAAAACGAAGACCGAGCGTGAGTGTCACATTGGGCCGAACACGCCAAGTGTCCTGACCATAGAAACCCAGCTCGGTTGATTGGGCCCTGCTGATCAAGGAACCGAGATAGGTATATTTCAACGTGTCCTCATCGAGGCGTGCATTGGAGTTAACTGACGACAGCCTGCCTGACAAAACTGCGTAAAGGCTGGATGCGGCATTTTGTGCTCCCGATACACCGGAGAGCGACGAGAAGGCATTAAAGCCGTTCGGATCAAGGGTTGAACTCGGCACAAAGTTCGCGCTTGGCACAACCGTGGTTAACTGTTGCCAGAAATTAATCCGCGTCACATTGACTCCGAAGTTCCAGGAGTGGTTACCGTGTACCCAGTTCAGCGTGTCGCTGAACTGTTTGACTGGACTATTACGACGTTGTGGACCAGTGGTTACGGTTGCAGTTGTGATGGCATTCGTACCAAGGGCGGTGCTGGCAGCTTGACCAATACCGAGGTTATAGCCAGCCTGATTTGTAAACTGACCGCTGTTGACTTCTGGGAAGAAGAGAACACTACCGCCAGTTAAACCGAAGCGAGCTTCATTGACCATGTTCTGCGTGATGGTCCAACGCCACGCGGTTACGTTTGAAAAGCGAATGGATGTTTGTGCCCCGTGATTCGGAAATCCTGGGAACGCGGGATCCACGTTGTTTAGAAAATCAACCACACCATTAAACTGCTGGTAGTTGTAGATGTTCTCGACGTGATGGTTCTTGGTGATGTTGAAGTCGAAACGAGCAGTCGGGAAGCGACGTGTTTGACCGCCGATGTTATTGAACGAGACCTGCTGCAGGTTCGGGTCAGCCAAAGGCGTGATCGTCTGCCCCGAAACCGAGCTACGAATATCGTTCAGCAAGCCGCTGATGGTTGGATCCGTATTAGTGAACTGCAGCCCGGCGTTCTGAGCCAACGTGAATACATTCACTGAACAAAGTTGCTGACTGGACGAACCCGGGTTCGGAACGCAGGTAGTTCCAGACGGTGGGGTGGCGCTATTTGCGATCAGGAACCGGTAGATACCTGATTGGGCTTGTGGACTCAGAATCGTTCTCGTGCGGAACGTTTTTTCTGGAAGGCGATACTCTTCGTAGTTAAAAAAGAAGAACGCCTTGTCTTTACCGTTGAACAAATGGGGGATCCGAATTGGACCACCAATCTTGCCACCAGGCTGATTCAGGAGAATGCGAGCTTGAGGCGCTTTATGTGTTACCGGGTCCGGCGCATTGTCGCGATTGCTGAACCAGTAGTTGGCATTGAGTGCAGGATTACGATGGTACCAGTAGACACCGCCGTGATATTCGTTGCCGCCGCCTTGAGTGACAAACTTAATCTGCACTGCTCCTTCGGATGAGCTTTCGGAGCCGGGGGTAGTTGTGGAGACAGTCACTTCGCTGATCGCATCGGTTCGCGGCCTGATGTAAGTGAAGAAACCGTCATTTGATTTGAGGAGGTTATCCTGAACGTTCACACCATCGAGTGAGATGTTCAGTGCGCCCTTCGGTAAACCGTTTACCGACGACTGGCGTGGACGACCCACCGTCGTCGTTCCCGGCAACGCGAGAACCAGGTCGAGAGCATCGCGTGATGCTGTCGGAAGATCGGTAATCTGACGACCAGTAAGGGTCGTACCAATTGTTGCTGATTGTGTTTGTAACAGCTCACCGCCGCCGACAACGGTTACCGTTTCATTTGCCGAACCTATCTCCAGCTCAACATTGATGCTGGAGGGCTTGCCTACGTCGACCTTGATTTCAGTGACAACAGCTTGTTTGAAGCCGCTGGCCGTAATCGTGGCCGTGTAAGTACCAGCAGTTAGCGTAGGAACATTAAATGTTCCGTCACCGCTGGTCTGCGTCGTGCTCTCCTGATTTGTTGCAGCGTTCTTAACGACTACCGCGGCACCCGCCACGACAGCTCCTTTGGGATCTAGAACCGTGCCAGAAATTGAACCAGTGGAACCACCCTGGCCAAGCGCGGTTAGAGACGAGAGCGCAACAGTCAGGAGTACTAAAACGTACTTCTGTAAACCGTTTCTCATCACGTAATCCTCCAAAATGGTTTTAACCCTTACCCCGGGAAACGGAACTCCCCGAGTAACTCTTGAAGAACCGACCACTTCTTTTGAGGTTAGAAAAGGGAACAGCCCGAACGAACAGAACGAGCTTTATTTTGTTGTAACTTTAGGCAATTACTGAGCCGCAAGACGTAATTGCAAAAGATACGATTTTTCGAAGTCGCTATTAGGAAAAGCGTGCATACAATACCAGTTTTCTGGATTTCTATTCAAATTATTGGACTGTGATTTTGTTTTGCAGCAGTGAAGTGTTGCGAAGAAACGGACTTGGCGCATTGGCAAAGGTCCGTGCTGTCGATGGCTGAACTAACCGAACCTAGATTTAACCACGGCAAACTCAAACGTCAATTCTTTCCCACGAAAAACATTCGAGAGGTAGAACTCCCAGAATTTTCTGGTGAAGCGAAGTCCCGGCCACCGCTGATCCAAATTCACAAGGAACTCCAATCCGAAGGCTTTCCAGAGATTCGCAAGACTTACGTACGTCTTCACGGGTCGCAACTCGACGTCCGTATAAAATGGAAAAGGGGTTATGCTGGGAACAAAGCAATTAAACGAGTAACTGTTGAAATGATTTCGATGTGTTGGATCAGTTGCCCAATCGGGATTGGAGTAGTGTGGAGTAACTATCTTTAGAACTCCATCTGGTTTTGTAATTCGATGAAGCTCAGCCACGAATCGCAACACATCGGGAACGTGTTCGATTACATGCCTGCAAACTATCTCATCGAATTCGTTGTCGCTGAATGGATATGGGAAGGCGCCGAGATCGTGAATAACGTCCGCGTGACTTCTTGGGTTCGCATCGACACCAACCGCGCCCGGTGTTTTGTTTTGACCACACCCGACGTCCAGAACTTTTTTAGTAAGTGCAGGTGCGTGTGCGGTGTTTCTCATTGACTGAGTTCAGTTGCGACTTAACAGAAGATCTTCGAACTCGATCATGTTCACAGCGTGAACAGGCAGACCCAGGTGGTGCGTCAGCTCGTCGAATTTCATGCCATCTAGAAAAATCGCTTCATCACTCTTGAGCATCTGTCGTGGAATAATGGCGAAGTCGCCTTCAATCCGTTCACGAGCCGAAACTAGATCTGAACCAGTAACTAAACCTGCTACAGAAACATCTCCACCGAAGTAGTTATTCTCAACCGCAACCACTGATAATCGACTATGAAACTTCGCATTCAGTTTATCAACTAACTTGCGAAGAATCGGCGCGAACAGTGTTCCAGTGAGAATGGTCCCAGAACTCTTCGAAAGTTTATGAGCCTGTTTGCGCTCAAGGCGTCGAAACAATGATGAGAACTTCGCGTTGAATGAACGGACCATCCCAACTCCATCTTCAATTTGCGGATAGTCGCCATAATGATTTCGCGCAGGAACATTTCTGCCGGCTCGCAAATAAATTTCATCGCCGAGGAATGCGAAGTTAGTTCCAAGTTTAGCTTTCACAATTTCTTGTTGCGCCTCGACCTGATCGATCACCCCTCGGCAGAACTCGGGTGACACAGCGGTCAAACGTGAATCAGTGTTGTAGCGAGTAAGACCGAGCGGCACGATTGCAACACTCGTGATTCTTGGAAACTCAGCAGCCAGGTCCTGAATGGTTCTTTCCAGCACTCCGCCGTCATTGATACCGGGGCACAAAACAACTTGTGCGTGAACTTCAATATGGGCATCGAGCAATCGTTGCAGCTTGTCGCTGATGTCAGCGCGTTCTCTCTCGATTCCGAGGAGGTAAGCTCGCACGTCCGGATCGGTTGCGTGAACAGATACATACTGAGGAGACAACCGCTGCTCAATTATTCTTTTCAACTCGTCTTCGGTAAGTGACGTGAGAGTGGTGTAGTTGCCGTAAAGAAAGGACAACCGAACATCTTCGTCTTTAATAAATAACGACGGGCGCGCGTCCTGAGGATTGCCGTTGCAAAAACAAAAGATGCAGGCGTTTGCACACTGACGCGGAACTATCTGTTCAAAACTGAAGCCAAAGTCTTCATCCTCGCTTCGCTCCAGTTCGACCTCCCAGTCTTCACCACTCTTTTTGCGAATCTCGAGAACTAACTCAGTTTCACCGGCAGTCTGGAAACGGAAATCGAGATAGTCACGAACTATTTTTCCGTTGACCTTAATAATCCGGTCTCCTGGTTCCAACTCCATTTCAGCTCCGAGGCCTTCGGGCTCGACTTCAGAAATCTCGACTCCACGTCGCCGGATGTTGGTAACGGCTGGTGTAACTGCAAACTCGTACATAACTGAATCTCAGATTGTCGATCTATAAAACTCCACGTTTACTTACGCTTATTGCCTGAATACCGATAGTTAGTCACGAATCTTACCCTGCAGGCAAACGCTCACTATAGCAGACGATCCGCAGATTCCCGGAGTCTGGACACCGGAAATCCACGTCAATTATTAGTTTCCACCTGTTCAGAGAAAGAAACGCCTCCGGGCAAGTACCCGTCAGGCGTAACGTTACAGCCCCATGGTGTATAATCCCGGGCACTAAGCGACCACGCAAACACTTCATTCAGAGTCTTCCTTAGAGTCGGAATCTCAAGCAGTTCACTCAGCTTATGAAAACACCTATCTCCCCCGCTGCGCTACTTGTCGTTATCATCTTTGGCACGTTTTTTTGCGTATCAGCGCAACAAAGCACTGATGATCTGCAAAAGCCTTTGGCAGAGCAGACGAAAAACCCGACGGCTGCTTTAACGGCTACCGAGCGAACATCCGCGGCTGCGAAAACCGACTCCAACGAGCCGGCTTTAAGTTCTGAGGCTGAAAAGTTCTACCAGTCAGGACTAGCACTTTCGGAAAAAGGTAGCTTTGCGGATGCCATTGAAGCCTTTAAGCAATCGTTGCGAATTCGACCCAATGATGCGCAAACAAACTTCGGACTCGGCATCGCATACTCAAAAACAAAGTCGTACAAAGACGCACTCGAATCATTCAAACTAGCATCGAAGTCAAAACCAAATTGGGCGGAAGCACACTTTCAGATCGGGATGATGTCGTACGTGGTCGGCAAGCGTAACGAGGCAGTAGACGAATACAAGCTGTTACTGCAAATCGACATGTCCCTCGCGAATGTTTTGTATCGCATTATTAAGGACGATCTGCCGGGCATCGAGCAAAGAGCAACGAACGCTGAGACTAAGCCCACTGAACCAACAACTCTGCCGACCGCACCTAAAACAACGCCAACCCCTAACGTCAACACAAACTCTGAGACATCAACAAAAGAATCGCCGTTGACAGAGATTTATCGCGTCGGCGTAGGAGACGTCCTCGACATTCGCGTACTTAACTCCGCATCGGGCAGATCAACGTTATTCACCGTGATCGCCGGCGGCCTTATCGACATGCCAATCGCCGGTGGGCCAATACAAGTGGCCGGATTAACGGTAGACGAGATTCAGACGCGCATCAGTACGGAACTCAAGCGTCGAGCAGTAAACGATGGCACACAAGTATCAGTTGGCGTCAGACAGTACTCGAGTCACTCAGTTGTAGTAACTGGTCTCGTAGTGAGCCCGGGGACAAAGTACTTGAGACGAGAAGCTGTGCCGCTCTACGTCGTGCTCGCCGAATCACAACTCCGGAATGATGCAGGTCGTGTTGTCATCATGCGCTCAGGGGCATCGGGACAGAGTCTTAACCTGAGTGATCCCGCGTCAATGAATGTAACGGTGTTGCCAGGCGACGTACTTTCAGTATCAGGTCGCCAAGAGGAGTTTTATTACATTGCCGGCAGGATCAACTATCCCGGACAGAAGGTCTTTCAGCCTGGCATTACGCTACTTCAAGCGATTTTGGCGGCGGGTGGGACTCAACGTCAGAACGCAAGCGTGGTCGAGATTTCCAGAGAAGATTCTGACTCACGCCTCGTGACCACTCGTTTTAGTATCAAGGAAATCAAGGCGGGAAAAATCCCGGATCCAAAACTCCAACCAGGCGATCGCATCGAGGTCCTTCGCTAGCTCGAAACTACCATCACTCAAGCGATGGAGATACCTCAAGCGCTCGCGATGGCAACATGGACTCAGCGTACGTCAGCCGTCGTTGGTCAGCTCTTGAAACATGGTTTCTTGCAAAGCTCAGAAACACAAAGATTTCCGGCCAATTTTGTTGACAATCGTCCGTCGCTTTGTTAGTTATTCACAGCGTTAACGAACCATCCTTCAAACATTAAAAGCTTCCGTTGTCTGAGCTTACGTCCGGGAAGAGTACAAGTCAGATGAACGACAAAATAAAGCCAGCCGTAATCGGGGGAGTAGTCCTTGGTCTGCTCTCAGTCATTCCAATTATTAACCTGGGCAATGTCTGCTGTTGTCTGTGGGCAATTCTCGGCGGCGTATTGGCGTCGCACTTGTACATCAAAAGCTCGCCGACGCCTGTTAGCGTGGGCGACGGAGCACTGCTCGGCGCGATCGCTGGTTTGATTGGCGGTGCCATCTACGTTGTAATTGGTCTGCCCATCCAATTGCTCGTCGGCACTGCTGTTGCCAATGTGCTTTTAAACTTTGTGGCGCAGTACAACCCAGGTCAAGTTGAGATGATGCGACAGCAAATGATGGCTAGTCAGACCGTCGCTGGCGCAATCGTTCGGACCATCCTGGGCGCAATTATTCTGGCGATCTTTTCGACACTGGGAGGTCTTATCGCAGTTACCATTTTCGAAAAGCGAAAGGGCGCCCCGCCACCTCCGCCAAGTTATGGCACTTAGTTTGGTGAGTCTTGCTTGTCTTTCGAACGTAGTCTCAAAGTCAGGAGAAAATTGAATGGCGCAAGAATGGAATCCTCCTCCAGCTACTCCCACGGAGACAGTGCCGAATTACCTGATACCGGCCATACTGTCTGCGATCTGTTGTTTCCCGCTCGGAATCATTTCGATCATTTTTGCAGCACAGGTAAATGGTAAGGTGAAGGCTGGGGATCTTCCCGGAGCGATGGATGCTTCGAAGAAAGCAAAGTTGTTCAGTTACATCTTTCTGGGAATTGGTGCGGTCTGCTGGATACTCTATATCATCGGCATGGTACTCGGCGTCAGTATGAGTATTTTCGGCAATCACTGACCGAAACTGACAACTGATCGAGTGTCAACTGTTACGAAAATCGGAGAGTAAGACGAGATGACAAGATACTGCACAAAGTGCGGCGCGATGAATGATGAGAATGCACAGTTCTGTTCAAACTGTCAGTCACCACTCAGTCCGGTCAGTGGAGGAATAGGTAGTGGCGGTGGCTATCAGCCGATGCAGTCAGTAAATCAGGGTGCAATGACTGACTGGAAACAATTGGGTGCCGACAAAAAGATCATCGCTGGAATTTGCGGAATCCTGATCGGAAGTCTCGGTGTTCACAAGTTTATCCTGGGCTACACCACCGAAGGAATCATTCAGATCGTTATCACCGTTGTTACCTGTGGTGCTGGCGGGGTTGTCGGTTTGATCGAAGGAATCATCTATCTAACAAAAACCGACGAAGACTTTGTTCGCACTTACATCCAAAACAAGAGGGGCTGGTTCTGAAGTTCCAGCCCTGCACCTCACTACTCTTCACAATACTACTTTCTTCACGCCCTTCGTGTTAGCTTTACGTCAATGACAAGCGAGTGGATGAATAGACGACTTGGGGTCGTAGCTGTCTGGTTGTTGCTCGGCGTCGTCTCAATGTACGTGTATTTCTTTGAGCCTGGAAAGACCGGCTTCTTTCCCGGATGCCCGTTTCGCATGATTACCGGTTTGCAGTGTCCGGGGTGCGGCTCAA
>PSRF01000015.1 GCA_003175865.1 Blastocatellia bacterium | reverse complement strand
TTCGAACACTGGCAATGCATCGAGATAGAGATTCATTTGAAGTGCGGTAGCTCCGAAGTCATACAGTACTCCGCTAACATCTGGAGCTAACTTTCGAGCCCGCACTAGATAAGAAAGCGACTTCTCAAGCTCACCGCGGGCGCGAGCCACGCGCGCAATGGCACGTAGCGTTTGAACGTCGTCAGGTTTAAGGATTAGTGCGGCACTTAATGCTGAATCAGCGGCGTCATAACGTTTCGCACCGCCATTAATGACTCCAGTCGCATACATGATTGGAAAAGAATCGCGACGGCCCTGGCCCAATATTTCCAATGCTTCGTCAACCAACCCACCTCCAGCCAACTGCAGTGCAAACTGCGCACGCGCCTCCTCGTCGGCCATTGATGAATTCTTAAATTCAAGTGCCAATGCTCGAGCCTCGTCCAATCGGTTTAGCTTCAACAACACTTTCAGCAACAGTTGATCGTAGTCTGCATTAGCTTCTGTACGGTGAATGGCGCGCAGGTGCTGCAGTGCACGTTCGTAATCTTGTGAGCTTTCATAGATCGCAGCGAGTCCCAGGTTGACATCTGCTCGTTCCGGAGCAAGTTTGTAGGCTGCCAGCAAGATCGGAAGTGCCTCCCTGGTTCTGCCGGTCGTCGAATACAACTGGGCCAGATTCACATGCGCGCCAACGTGATTCGGTGAAGACGTCAAAGCACGGCGAAACAGTTGTTCTGCCTCGATGTTTTTGTGTTGCTGAGCGCGCACGACGCCGAGCAGATTCAGGGCATCAGCATCGCGAGGCGAAGCCTGGAGGATAGGATCCAGGAGCGACTCTGCTTTCACAAGTTGCCCCTGGCTGATTGCTGTCGCCGCTTCCTGGAGTCTCTCGAGGCTGGTACCGGTTGGCGTTTGGCCAAAAATTGAGATTCCCAAAAAAAACATGAGCACGATTAGAACGATGCTCTTCTGCGAGCGATACATATTTTCGAAATGATCCAGAGATTAACGAATTACAGATTTCTCGTTCAGTTCCCTTAGCTTGTCTTAGATAATCCGCGCAATCTGTGGATAACCGGTTCGAACAAACTACAGTTAGAATGTTTCATGATGAGTCGAGTCAAAGCAAACTGCCTCGGTTTTAGTCTTGTCATCGTGTTCTGTCCTGTCTTTATTTTTCAAGCCCACGCTCAAACACCCTCGCCCAGTCCAGCACATCCCGGTCGATCATATGATTCAGGACCAGTTGGTCGAAAGCCGCCTGCTCCTGCGCCACAGTTTCCTTCACCCATTACCTTTACAGATATAACAACTCAAACGGGAATTAACTTCAAACATGCAGCCTCACCAACTTCCCAGAAGTATCTTCCTGAAACCATGGGAGGAGGTGTCGCACTCTTCGACTATGACAACGACGGTCGCCTCGACATTTACTTCACGAACGGCGCCCTACTCAAAGACCCGATGACTGCCAACGCCCAACCAGATAAGACAGACCCGCGTTTCTGGAATCGTCTTTATCATCAGAAAATCGACGGTACGTTTGAAGATGTAACCGAACACGCGGGCGTCCGTGGTGTAGGTTATTCAATGGGTGTCGCCGCCGGCGATTTTGATAACGACGGCTATGTCGATCTTTACGTAACCTATTACGGAGGCGGCACACTCTATCGCAACAAAGGGGACGGCACGTTCGAAGACGTTACGAAGAAGACTAATGCGAATCCCGGTGGTTGGGCCACGAGTGTGGGTTGGTTTGATTACGACCGCGATGGACGTCTGGATCTTTTCGTCTTGCGCTATATGGATTGGGACTTCGTTCGGGGATCACTCGCCTGCGGAGCAACGGTGCGCGCGTATTGTCATCCTGACAATTTCAAAGGTGTGGCTCCAGCGCTGCTTCATCAAAAAGAGGACGGCACGTTTGAGGATGTGAGCATGAAGGCAGGCATTGCAGATCCAACCGGAAAAGGTCTCGGTATCGCGTTCGCAGATTTCGACAACGATGGACTGACAGACATCTTTGTTGCCAACGACAGTGTGCGACAGTTTCTGTTTCACAATCGAGGTGATGGGACCTTCGAAGATGTCGCACTATTATCCGGTGCAGGTTACGACGACAATGGAAAGACTTTCGCTGGGATGGGCGTTGATGCTGCAGATTACGACAATGACGGTTTTCCCGATGTCTTCATCACAACGCTGTCGAATGAAACGTATCCCCTCTTCCATAACAGTGGCGATCTGACGTTCACTTCGCGCACATCAGTTTCGGGTATCGGCCTCATTACGTTGCTCAACACTGGCTGGGGAACGCGTTTCGTCGACTTTGATAATGATGGTTGGCGCGATCTTTTTGTCGCACAGGGTCATGTACTGGACACGATTGAAAGCAGCACAAGTTACCTCAATTACAAACAAACGCCGATTCTGATGCGCAATACTGGAAAAGGTTTCGTCAACGTTTCAAATTCTGCGGGTCTAACAATGTCACTTGCTGCACGTGGAGCAGCATTTGGAGATCTGGATAATGACGGCGACGTTGACGTTGTCATCGCACAGACAAACGGAGCTCCAGTTATCCTGCGGAACAACGGATCAAAGAATAACTGGCTCGGGATTTCATTGTCCGGACTTAAAAGCAACAGGCAAGGATTGGGCACGCGTGTTGTCGTGACAGATTCGACTGGCGCGAAGCAGATCTTCGATGTGAGCACGGCGAGTAGTTATCTTTCTTCAAACGACCCGCGAATTGTTGTTGGTCTGGGAACAAAAACCGCGCAGTCGATACAAGTCAAATGGCCCAGCGGAGTCGTACAGACAGTCACCTCGCCTGCAGTCGATAGGTATATGACCATCAAGGAGTATTCGAAATAGTGTGAGACACCACGGGCTTAAAGAGCTTGTTAAACGTAAGAGGCAGTTTCACTCCGCTAGGAGTGGAACCGCTCTTGCTTTTCACAAAATTTCTAAACCTTGCGGTGTCTACTTCCTGACAGCCGTGGCTGGTATTTATTCTTAGGAATATCGAGCAATCACATCACCTGTCGTGACAATGAGCAACGACCAACACAACTCACTGTCAAGGATTCTTTCGGCATCACTCCTTCTCTTATTTGTCTATTCACAAGTCTGTGCACAAGTTCCTCAGGCAACAGTCACCATCGACGCAACTAAAGTAGAAAACAAGATCAGTCCTCTCTTGTACGGACAATTCCTCGAGCACATGTTTGAAGGAGTGAAGTTCGGTCTGCACGCTGAACTGTTACGAGACCGTAGCTTTGAAGGACCACCAAACGCGATCGGCTTACCACGCTACTGGGAACGTTACCCGGACGATCGTGTTGACGATTACGCACTGAACTTTGTTTGGGACAGCTCGGTCTCTTATCCAACGTCACGCCACATCGAGTTTGACATTGCGGATCCGAAAACTGCGGAGCATTCAATTCGGATCGACGCAGGCGAAGGCGTCGTCAGTCGACATGGAATTTTCCAGAGCGGCATTCCGATTCGGACAAACGCAACCTATAACGGTTACATCTGGATACGCGCAGAAAATTATATTGGCCGTGTGACTGCCGCACTTGAGTCCGACAGTGGTTCGGGTGCAGTTTATGCAACAGCCAACCTCACGAATCTACAAAGCGACTGGCATAAGTATGAGTTCACACTAACTCCTTCCCACAGCGATCCGCTCGCGCGGTTCGCAATTCTGTTTCCTGGCCATGGTCGTGTCTGGCTGGACCAAGTTTCATTGTTGCCTGCCGACGCAGCACCAGGACAAGTGCGGCGTGATGTATTCGAACAGATCAAACTATTGAAGCCGGCGTTTATTCGCTGGCCAGGTGGCAACGTCGCACAGGACTATCACTGGCAATGGGGTGTTGGCCCACGCGATTCACGTGTGACGTGGAAGAACCTCTCCTGGAAGAACGAAGAGGAGCCAAGCGACTTTGGCACAGATGAATTCGTGAAGTTCTCCAGGGCGGTGGGCGCTGAGCCATCAATCACAGTAAACGTCGAAGGTCGTGGTGCGACTGTCGCCGAAGCTGCCGCGTGGGTCGAGTACTGCAATGCTTCCGAAACGTCAAAGTACGGAGCAATGCGCGCAGCCAATGGGGATCGTGAGCCGTTCGCGGTGAAGCTTTGGGAGATCGGAAATGAGATCTGGGGCGATTGGGTACGCGGCCATTCTGACGCCGAAACTTACGCACGCAACTTCAATCGTTACGCGAAAGCGATGCGTGCAATTGATCCATCGATTAAGTTGATCGCGGTCGGTGACAACGACATGAAATGGAATCGCACCGTGCTGCAAACTGCCGGCATGAACATCGACTATCTTGCGATTCATCATTACTACGGCCGGCGTGAAATGGCTGGCGATCTCGGAAATCTATTGGCGAGGCCGCTGCACTACGCCAGATTTTATGAGCAGGTCGCACAGCTAATTCGCGAAGTGATTCCCGGCAAACAGATCAGGCTGGCGATCAACGAATGGGGATTGGATCTGACTGAAGACCGTCAGTATTCGATGGAATCAGCTCTGTACGGCGCACGACTGATGAACGTCTTCGAACGCAACGGAGATTTGATTGGGATGAGTGCCGTCTCGGATCTAGTGAACGGGTGGCCCGGCGGAATCATTCAAGCGAATCGCCGTGGAGTTTTTGTATCGCCGATATTTCTCGTCAACCAACTGTACGCGACCTATTCCGGAAGCGACAGATTGGCCACGAATGTGGTTAGTCCAACGTTCGACACAAGTAAGGAAGGAAAGCAAGTACCCGTTCTCGATGTATCAGTCACTCGTACTGCTGATGGTCGAAAGATCTTCATCAAAGCTGTGAACACGGATGCAAAGAGTTCGATAACGGCCAGCATCAAATTAAACGGCGTTACTGTTCAGTTAAATGCTGACGTGTACACGGTTCAAGCTTCTACTACTGACGCCTTCAATAGTTTCCAAAACCCGCAAGCGATTTCAATAAGACAGACCTCCTTGAACGCGAATCGCAACCTTACGGTCAATCTCCCAGCGCAATCTGTTTCTGTGATTGT
>PSRF01000202.1 GCA_003175865.1 Blastocatellia bacterium | reverse complement strand
CTGCGGTCTAGAGTCAAAACAAACCACAGAGACACGCAGAGAGCTACTGCCTCAGAAACTGATCCACCGCCGGGTTCACCTTCTGCCATTCGCAACTCGGCGCGAGATGTCCACAATCACCTTCCAACACCAACAAGTGAGCATTAATCAACTTCGCAAACTCCATCGCCGGCCCAGGTGTCACTACGTGATCGAACTTCGACACCACCACAAACACCTTCGCCATAACTCGACGGGCTGCTCCTTCAATCGAATGCTCAAACCATTCGGAGATGTCCAACGCCATCATCGCCTGATCTTGTCGAATCTTATCGTTTGCATCGAAACCGCCACCTTGCGCTTCCTGTGCTTTCTTAAGCTCTTCCAGGACCTTTTCTCGTGTTATTTCCTTATTGAAATGATCGGGCGTCGTCAACACCAACGCTCCAAACTCGTACTCCGGCGCACGTGCTGGATTTACAGTGTAGTCTCCATTATTCCAGTTGCGATCGTTCATGATGGCATCGATCTGTGATTGCCAAAGCAACAGATCGTAAGCAGCGAGTCGTGGAGAACCAACGATGGGAATTGCCAGATCCATAAAGTCTGGAAACGAAACAAGCCATTGAAACGTCTGCATACCTCCCATCGAGACGCCAATAACTGCTTTCACATGGTTCAGCTTGAAGAGCTTAGTTACCAATTGGTACTGCGCGTTTACACAATCCGCGAGTGTGAACCTCGGGAAGTTCATGCGCGGCTGTAGTTTGCTATTGGAAGGCGACGACGAAACGCCATTGCCGAACGCGTCAATGGCGATGACGAAGTAACGTTCGCTATCGACAAGTTTACCTGGTCCAATCTGCGACTTCAGTTGTTCTGTTGTGCCTGACGCCCAGGTGGGAAGAATGATGACGTTGGATTTGTCGGCGTTTAGTTTGCCGAACGTACGATAACCTACGCGGCAATCGCGAATTGTTCCGCCACGATGCAGTTGAAAGTCACCGAGATTGAAGAATTGTTGGTCCTGTGCTGAGACCGAGACGGTTGAGAGCAGAATGACAAGACCGAACAAAAGAGCACGATTAGTTGTCTTTGCCATAACTTACGCAGATCGAGTGTATAACTGCGAATGTCTTACGACCTCTGCGGCAGCACTTTCTTGGTTCTTCTTTTTCTAGAAGGTTTTTGCCGGCTCTGCCGCACTCCTTGCGGAAAGCCTCTGGCTTTCCGGGCACTGTCACAAATTGTGTCAAGCTCTGCCTGCACAGGCGCAGCCTTGCTCCCTTAAGGTGCGAGTCGGAAAGTCAAAGACATTCCGCAAGGACCGCGGCCAAGCCACCGAAGAGACTCGCACAGAATACTTGAGTTTTGAGACTAAGGATTAATCGTAACGAATGCGCTATTGCTTGGAACACCACGTAATCTGATCGTAATCCACATATCGCCTGTCGTGACCCACTGATCCGGAAATCTGATCACAACCTGTGACAACCAACTTTGTCCTGGGACTACGCGCACTGACTCAACTATCAGCGGATACGTCGCACCCTGTGAGTCTTGAGCCTGCGCCGTCACTATTGAAGCGTCTTCGCCAGCATTAAACGTAATGTTACCGACAAGTAGAATAACTCGCGTTCGATGATCGGTGCTGAAGTTTTGTGTTGTGGTCGCAGCAAAGGGATCACGTAATAGGTTTACAGAATCAAGTGCAACTGCTCGTTGAGTCCCTTCCTCCGTATAAATGACAGGTGGCAAAGGCGTGGCGGTCGGACTAGGTGAAGGCGTGGGCGTGGGAGTCGGCGTCGCGGCGGCAGCAGCAATCACTAACAAAGTGATACTTTGTGCCGGCACGTTCACGGTTGGACTGCTGCCAATGCTAATGTCAGTTAACCGTGTAATCGCATTGGCGGACGTTAGTTGCCACACCTGCGCTGAACCGGCACTGGAGAAGTTTGCAATATTCAGATTCACAAGCGCCGCGTTGCTCAAGTCCTTATTGATAATCATCACTGTCAACGCGCCATCACTCGAACGCAAGGCAGCAAACGACGACAACGAATCAGGGTTGGGCACTGTATCAGAGACGCTGACATCGCCAAACGTGGAATTCATGCCGTCGTAGTTTCTGAACATCTTCATCGCCTTGTACGTCGGCGTCGTTGCATCAGGGGTGGTCCAGCGCGTTGCAATGTCAAGACCTTCACGTCCAAATATACCGAATACATCAGCTTGAGCAGTCGCACCATTGATAAAGTTCTCTGCACCCCAGTTGTATTCAGTGATGCCGATCTGAAGTCCCGGATAGTATGTAGTCGCCCAATTGCGGAGTCTCGGGATCAACTGCACCCTGTTATTCACCCAACTGACGTCGGTGTAATTTGGATCCCAGAGTGAACGGGTAGATCGATTGCGTAAATTAGACATGGCGGGCGACACGTCGTTGTTGAAAGCCTCACTAGGCAAACCCAACGCCTGATTTCCCTGTGGATACCAGTGAACGGTGAACACGTCGAGGCTACGTTGACCTGTCTGTAGATCGTTCTGGCGTAACTGCCCAAGTAACCAGGGCAGGTAGTCCTGGTTGCCGTGAGCAGCTCGATCCGGGAAGCTGCTCCAGCCGTGTGAGCCGGCCCACTGCTGGTCGTAACCACTCCAAATATAGCCACTCCAGCCCCACTCCTCGGGACCAACAACCAGGGCAGTTGGATCAGCAGCGCGCACTTTAGCCGCATAACCGATCATCTTGTCTCGAATTTCTTCCATGCCTGGTCCAATTGGATGAACATCGCGATGTGTCGACCACCAGATGCTCGGTTCGTTGTCGAGAATGTAATAACGCAGACCTCCGTTATTAGCAGTTCCCCATCTGTTAACGAGATGTTGCATCCAACCAAATTGAAAGTTCTGATCGACGTTCAGATTGGCATCATTGAAATCATTACCGGTGACATACTGATTGTCAGAGGCTCGTACTCCGTTACCTGCGTCGGGAAACCACTGCCAATCGTTATCTTTCTGTGGTCCATATTTTGAAATCGAGAAGCTGGAAAGCTTTCCGCGACTTGGTCCAAGCTTGGCGACCCAACCAATAGTGGGAATGGTGACCATCGGATTTGAGTTAGCAGCCTTAGTCGTCGCGATGAAGTCATCGTTCAGCTTACCGGGTGTTGCGCCGCCTTCATCAAGACTTTCGAAATACCAATCGCTCGCGTGATTCGCGCAGTTACACTGCCAGTTGTAACGCGTAGTTGTGTTGCCACCACTGCGATTCAATGGCGCATTGAGGTCGGCCAGCTGCGAGGTAGTCGCATACGCAACTCCGTAAATGTTTGGATTGATCTGATGACGATTAGCAGCGGTGTCGATGTTGATGGTGACGGATGGACCAGTTGCGCGACCGACGGTCAGGTGCAGGCTCGTAAGGCCAAGCACAATTAAGAGTAAGACGAGAATAATTCGAGTTCGGTTCATCGGTAGCAGTCAGGAGAGGCTTTTGCAGGGCGCTACAACAAACTACACCATGGTTAGAAAGACGAGCAAGAAATTTGTTTCGGCTGAGCGTGCCGTGAGTCACTTCTTTCGACCAAAACTCAAGCTCTTCTGTCGGACCGCATACGTCTCGAGCGCCCGCCGTCCAAAATTATGCGCGGTTGAAATCACATGAAGGAGGCGCACGAGACGTACGCGGTCCGACAGAAGACCTTGAATGATTTTAGCCGAGTTTCTACTAAAGGTTACGCTGACCGTTTAATGCCGCGATCGCAATGAGAGTTCGCAATCAATCGAGGCGACAGGCGAAGCGACATAACGCGTGTTGTACTGCTCAATATACCTCTCACGTTCGGGAGTCATCGGATACGACTCTGGCGCCGCGTATGGATATTTCGACATGCCATGGAATGGCAATGGATACACCTGATCAGGACTCGCCGAATTGATGTCCATCTCTTTGCTGAAACCATCGGAGAACAGTAGGAATGTTCGGGTCCACCCTGGTTTCAAGAACGGCAGTCGTGTCGCATCGAACGACAAACTGATCTCATCACCTGGACGCGCGATAACAAACATGTCATCCGTCTTGGTTAACAACTCAAGCACGTCACCTTCGCGAGTGTAGTGTCCGGTCATTACTTTCCACGGCGAAGTAAACGAAACTTTCTGATAATCATAACCAAATGGTTCACGACCGTCCGGAGTAATCTCGTCCGAGAATCCGCGCCAATGCAGGTTAGCTTGAGACGGATTCAGAGCGGTCATCGCGGTTTGCGTAGGCTCATTCGCTTCGCTTACCAGAATCTGATCCCAGTAGATACGCATGTTGGTAACAATCCTTACCTCTCGGCTCCAACTGAGAAATTTTCCAGTCAGGTCCACGGTTACAGTTTGGGGTCGGCCAACTGGAATTCCGATGTCTTCGATCACAGTCCGCCACCGTCCGTCTTTGTCCTTTACCTGCAACGCAGGCAGCATCATGCTCTTCTTTGATTGTGACGCGGCGACGTTATCGCTTGACCAGGCATAGTCAGTCCAACCAGTGAGAAGAAGCACGAGGGACGACTTAAAAGGCGAGCCGCCTGCGGCCCCGGCACTACCAAGATCCATTGTCAACGTGTGCATCTCCGAATAACCACGAATGCGATCCAGTTTGAAATCGTCCGGATAACGACGGTCCAGCTTTGCGATCCGGTCCAGTACGTCGTTGCCATGATTATCAACTGCAGACAGAGGCGCATGCGCACCCTTCGTTATGAATAGTCGGTACGGTCGTGGCGGATCGGTCATCCCTTCGTTCGGGTACACAGCCGTATCGCTCGGATGATCGATTGCAATCAACTGAAAGCGATCCGCATACAAAGTCTCTTCCAACTCATTCGTCACACGCAATTCATAACGACCATCACGAGGCTTCAATTGATCACTTGTGATCCGAACATACTCAACCGGATCGGGTGTATTGTGCCGTCCGGGTTCTTCGAGGTAACCCATTTCACCACCGCCCATGAAATCGGTAATAAACTCGAAGCGCTCACCGTTCCATGTGTAGAGAAAAGGACATGACGATGGTTTGCGATCAAGCTCAGTAACATTGAGTGTCGACAGAATTGTTTTGCTCGCCGGTATCTCTGTCTCTGCTTGAACAATGCCGGCAGGCCAAAGAATGCGAACAGCATCAACAGCATCGCGTTTGCCCAATCCGAACGAGATATCAGCCGGAGCTGGAGATGGCCAGGCTGAGTAGCTCTCGAGCTTTTGCACCAAACTGCCT
>PSRF01000082.1 GCA_003175865.1 Blastocatellia bacterium | reverse complement strand
CCCGACACTACCCTGGCGACGGTGTCCACATCGTCACTAACTAATCAGGCAAGCAGCGGAGTTGATGAGCCAATCACTTAGACAGTCAGCCTCGAATAAGACCGCCAGACCACAGCATTGCTTATCTGCATCGACTCTGCATGCGTCATATGTTTTTTTGGCCTGGTCCTCACATTGGGCGATTTTGTCTCGACCGCTGTCAGTGCCAACGTTCTCGACGAGTTTCCCAAGTATGAAAGCCGCGCCTACTAAAGAGAGAGGCCCGGAAGCTAAGATTGCTAGTGCCGCTACAAGCGTGAACGCCCCAGGCACGTAAACTAAGGTGACTATCGCAACTACTGTCGTCGTATAGCTTGCATCCTGAGGACTAGCCAGCCTTGCCTCAACAGATTCCAAGGACGGGTCGTGCGCGGTTAAGTCCGGCCTCGCGTTGGAATGGTTAGCTTTGATTTTTGTTTTCAAATCAGCCGATGCCTTCTTCAGCCTCGCCGCAACCGTTCGCAGCAGCGTCACATCGCTATCCAATGCTTGACCAAGCCGACTCCGCAGGGCACTCGCACCATTCAATGTAAGTACCGAGTTCGGGTCGTTCGCCAACTCCTTTGCAAAGGCATCGGTTGTCTTACTGTCCCTGGTGCGTTCCTTGACCGCGTTAACGAACGTTGAGTCGCTCAGCCCCAACACAACCAGCTTGGAGCGATTGTATTTTAAGTTGGGAATCTGTTTAGAGAATAGACCGATCGCCGCTTTCAAATCATCGACGGTGTCGAGCTTAATAGTAGTCCCTTTGCTAATTTCTCTGATGGCAGCGTCATACAAGCTCGCTTCAGAACGCAATTGCGATTCAGTGCGAAGCTCAGGAGCCGCTGGCGCAGAATTTCGAAAAACTGGTCGCGAATAACTTGTCAGACCTTGAGTCCAAAGCGCAATCATCACCACACACGCAATGACTTTGAATATCTTCATGATGACTCCTCTCTTCACGGTTTTTCGGGAAAGGTTAGGTTACGCTACGAGGCAAGCAGCTGCGCTAGCCAGGTATGCGGCGGTGCAATAAGTCGACACTATTACGAAATCGAAAGCATTCGCCGTGGCCATACAGTCATTGAAATTCTTCTGTGCGCTGTCCTCGCATTCTGCGAGTTTGTCGCGTCCCTTATCGGTGGCGACATTTCCAATGATCTTCGCAACCAACACGGCCGCTCCGACGATTACCAGCGTTGAACCTAATCCTGTACCCACCAGCACCAAAAAGATTGCTGGTTGAACCACGACCGCGATGGCAACAAGCTGAAGAGTAATTATGTCGAGCAAGATTCCTGGTGGAGTCGGACTAGTCGTAGTCTCCGAAGAAAGGTACGAACGCGATCCGGCGTGATTCGCGTTAGTTTTGGCTTTGACCGCATCGGCAGCCTTCTTCAATCGATCAGACACCGATCGAATGAGAGTTACGTCAGCATCTAAGCTCCGAGCGAGTCGGCTTTGAAGTGCTGTAGCTCCGTTCAACTTAAGGATCTCGTTTTGATCCCCTGCCAGGGCTCTGGCGAACTCCTCGGTTGACTTGGCGTCCCGTGTCCTCTCTTTAACCGCACCTACGAAGGTTGTATCGCTCATCCCTGAAACAATGAGCTTTGATCGATTGAATCTCAAATTAGGAATTGCTTTATTGAGAAGAGCAGTTGCGGCTTTTAGATCGTTAGCGGTGTCTAGTTTGATTGAAGTGCCTTTCCTTATGTCGTTAATGGCCGCGTCGTACAAACTCGCTTCGCTGCGTAACTGAGCTTCACTGCGAATTTCTCCGGCAGGAAGCGCAACATGCGTAGCAGTTGGTCGCGAATAAGTGACCAGCCACTGTGAGCAAATGGAAATGATGAGCGTTGCAACGATGACCAACTTTTTGGATTTATTCATGACAACTCCTTCGCGTTGAAAAGCTATTCGACTGCTTCGTTAGTGGTGAACGCTTCAATTCGTCGTCGAATTGAGCGTTTTTGAACAAGTGCGGACCATCGACAACCAGGTGTTCCTTACGTGAGCGGAAACTACCGCTATCCAGCTATGAAGTCCTTAAGGTTGGTCTAAATTCTTCTAAATGGATGTCTAAAGATCGCGGTGCCGAGGCTGACACTTCAAAGAGGAATCTGACTTTATTTACTTGTATTAACCGAAGGATTGTAAGGTTCGAGTCCTATCTAAGGAGCGAGGAATCTGATATTGGGAGCATACGAACGAAGCGGAGAATAGTCTAGAAGCCACGAAAGCCACGATGAGTCGTGGCTTTCGTGGTGAGCACACCAAACAAGCTGTTGGTGTTTTGGCAAACTATTGTTGAGCTTTGCGTCGACGTCGAAGTTTCAAGGCGAGCCCCGCAACGCCGCTACCAAACAGCAGCATTGTGGCAGGTTCGGGCGTTTGCGCTACTAAAAATCCTCGAATCTCGCCGCCCCCAAAATTGGAGGTGTGAATATTAAGGTAAGAACGGCCTGCGATAATCCCGGCAAAAAGTGCCGCCTCTGCAGATGCAGCAGTACCTCCGTTCGCGGTGACAAATGCCGGGTTGTAGCTGGTAGCTAACGTCATGTCAAAAGTGTGGTCATATGTTCCAGCGGTAACGCCACCGGGAAATCCTGTAAACGTCGGCGTTGTAGTTGCCACTCCGGCGTTTCCAGTAAATGGTGCAGGGGTCGACGCGTGAATGTGAGCAGCTGTGTTATTCGACGTTAGACCACTAAATGTGACCTCAACCCGCATCGTGTTCGCGACGGTATCGAGAGTAACTCGGGCGAATCCAGTTCCGGGTGACCCAGTTGGCGGACTCTCAAAATCGCCCAAATTAGCAAGGAATACGAGCGTATCTGCCTTGGAGACAGGTGCTGCAATGAACACTGTCGCGAGAAAGACCGCCAGAATCATCAGGTGTTTCATCTTCGACTCCTTTGCCGGAAACCTGCTGACCTAAAGCCTGCTTGGGATTCAATTGTTGAGGGAACGGCTAACGCAGCAATATCCATACCAGCCAAATTGGAACTCACGTCCTGTCGGTTTCTTAGGAATTTGACAATCTGGTGGGTGTAAAGCAGATGGTCCGTCTTTGTTCTGGACGTTGATTCTGGATCTTGGATTGAAGATGGGGGCTCCGTTCGTAAACCAGTCGCGTTTTTCGTTGAGTCCTCGCTTGCCACGATCAACCTGTTTGCGAGAATATCTCGCATCCATTTCACGATGAGCCCTGCTTGTGAATCTCTTCCAGGGAGATACTTCTCGAATCATGACGACAAGCTAAAGCTTATCGGACATTACTAATCGGAGACATTTCATGGAGCGCAGAACAACCGCATGGTTCAGTCAACACTTGAGTACAGAAATGCCACTCGTGGCTTATGGGCATGCTGGTCCACCTCTCCTGATGTTTCCCACTGCAGCAGCTGATTACCTCGAGTACGAACGGTTCCATCTTGTCGAAGCAATCAAGCCGTATATCGATGCGGGCAAACTCCGCGCTTACTCAATCAACAGCGTCAATCGCTACAGCTTGCTGAATGAACAGATGCCTGCCCCACTGAAAGCTGAACTCCTGTCACGCTACGACCGATACATCACAGATGAAGTGTTGCCATTGATTCGTAAAGACTGCGCAGGCGGTGAAGTTAGACCATTGACGACCGGTGCAAGTCTCGGAGGAACTCTTTCGGTCAATGCCTACTTCAAACACCCAGATCTGTTTCGTGGAGTAATTGCAATGAGTGGTAGCTACGACATCCGTCCGTATCTACATGGTTACTACGACGACAACGTCTACTTCAACAACCCCGTCGATTACCTTTCAAACCTGAACGACGATTATTACCTTCCGATACTTCGACGAGCCGACAAAATTCTGATCATGTCTGGCCAGGGAGCATATGAAGCTCCAGAACGCAGTCGCGCGTTGTCTGATATTCTCAACTCAAAAGGAGTTCCACATCAGTTAGATCTATGGGGAGAGGATGTGAATCATGATTGGCCGTGGTGGCGAAAGATGCTTCCACACGCACTAGGTAAGTTACTATAAGGATGAAGTATGAAGGCTGAAGGATGAAGACGGATCTAAACCTAGAAGTTAACCTCATAACCTCAAAGGAGAACCTCACAAAATGGAAAGGAATCTGAGAGACCGCACGAAACAATTTGCACTTAGGATCATCAAACTCTACGCCGCAATACCCTCAAGAGGTGTCGGACAGGTACTAGGTATTCAGATTTTAAAGGCGGGTACTTCGGTTGGAGCACATTACCGCGAAGCGCAGCGAGCGAAATCCGATGCGGATTTCATTAGCAAGATCGAAGGTGCTTTGCAGGAATTGGATGAAACCTCATATTGGTTGGAACTACTTGCGGAGGGTAATGTGATCTCTGCGAAGCGACTACTTAGTTTGCGCGCAGAAGCAGAAGAGTTAATCCCAATTTTTGTCACGATCGTAAAGCGCGTCAAAGCTAGAGAACGAAAAAGGACATCAAGCAAGCGGTCTATGATCAATGCAAAAGGGGCGGTTTAACGGCCCCTTCATCCTTCATCCTTTCGCCTTCATCCTTAACTCATCCGGGTTCGCCGTCCCCCTTCTTTCCTTTCTTCTTTGCCGGTTCAACTTCTCTCGGACGTGTTGTTGTCGGCGCTGGTGCTGTTTCAGTCTTCGGAGCTGGGGCTTCCGTCTTCGGTTGTGGTTTTGCCGCAGGTTCTTCGGCCTTTGGTGGAGGTGGAAGTGTTACTTGCTCCATCTTGGGTTCTGTTGACGTGGCAGGCGTCGCAGTCTCGTCCGCATTTTTTTCAGCATCTGCTGCCAATTCCGCACGCTCTGCAGCCAATTCACGCTGACGTTGGCGGAAGAGTTCCTTCATGTCTTCCGGCATATCCGGAGCCTTCGGAAAATCCTCTTTTTGCTTGTCCTTCATGAATGTCTTCATGAAGTCGATGAACATTGGTAACGCGCCATGTGCGCCCGTCATATCGTTACCGAGTGGTTTCTTCTTCCCTGGATAACCCATCCAGACGCCGGTGACATAAGTCGGTGTGTACCCGATGAACCAAACGTCAGTGTGATCGTTTACGGTACCGGTCTTGCCGGCGAGTGGAATGCCCAACGACGATGCAGCGGCCGCAGTACCGAATTGGACCACACCTCGCATCATTGATACCATCGTCAGAGCTACGTATTCATTGACGACTTTGTAAGTTGTTCGCTCCCATTCCTCGAGCACCGCGCCATCACGATCCAACACGCGCCGGATCATGTGAGGCTCAACACGAATGCCCTTGTTTGGAAATGATGAGTAAGCGGAAACCATCTGGTCCAACGGGACTTCAGTAGCCCCAAGTGCGGATGGCAGATAAGGCGACATCGGAACCTTGACACCAAAGCGCCTCACCATTTGTGCCCCGGTCTGAATACCGACTGTTTGCAGAAGGTGCACAGCTGGAATGTTCATCGACTTCGCGAGTGCCATCTTCAACGGCATATCTGAACAGCCAAGGGAACCGTCGTAGTTGTGGGGCTGCCAGTCGCCAATGCTGATTGGTGCCCCACTGACTGTCGTATCGGGTGTCATGCCCCATTCGACGGCAGCCGTGTAGATGAAAGGTTTGAAACACGAACCAGTTTG
>PSRF01000093.1 GCA_003175865.1 Blastocatellia bacterium | reverse complement strand
ATGGCTAAGTAGTTTGGAAAGTATCCAGTCATGCGAAAGTTCATAAATAAATGGACAGTCTTGCTAGCGGCCATCGTACTCGTTGGGATCGCGGCTGCGTTTGTCGAAGACTGGCATCAGCTTTGGACAATTGCCTCGGCGCCTGACAACATTCCGATTGTTGCGATGCTCTTTCTCGTACCATTCTTTACGTGGATGGGCGTCAAACAGGCGGTTGCAAATGATCGACTCATCGGCGAACTCGAAAAAGATCCGAAGTTGGCCAAGACTCATCATCGCAAGGTTGAACCATGGCGACCGGGTTGGGCGCGTGAGCTTCATGTCTGGCCTTATCTGGTTCGCATAGAGTTTTTGGCCACCGTTATTGTTACGGTGGTTCTTTTTATTTGGTCAATAACTCTCAACGCACCACTCGAGGAACCCGCTAATCCCAATCTGACAATGAATCCTTCGAAGGCGCCGTGGTACTTCCTCGGCCTTCAGGAAATGCTTGTCTACTTCGATCCATGGATTGCTGGGGTCGTGATGCCGTCGATCATCATGATTGGTTTGATGGCGTTTCCTTATGTCGATTCAAATCCGCTTGGAAATGGTTACTACACGCTCAAGCAGCGACGGTTCTCGGTGATGATGTTTGGGTGGGGGTTCCTGATGTGGATCGCGCTGATCGTAATCGGCACATTCATCAGAGGACCAGGTTGGATCTGGTTCTGGCCAGGACAAACGTGGGACCACAACGCAGTGGTGTTTGATAAGAACATCGACTTGCACGACCTGATAGCCACGAGTCGAATTGGCAAGCTGCTACATTTGGGATTCCTTTCGGCGAACCCATTTAAGTTCATTTTTGGAATGCTGGTCGTGGGTGGTTTTTACATCATTGGCGCGCTGTTCTTCCACTGGTTGATGACAGTCGATTTTAAACGATTGTCGATACGGCCGTGGCAATGGTTCCCCAAGAACGACTTCGAGGAAAAGATTCTCGCTCGAACAAGTCTCCTGCAGTATCTGACATTTCAGTTTTTTGCAGTCAGCGTGTTGTTGGCGTTGCCCGTGAAACTGCTTTTACGTCTGACGCTGACGATTAAATATGTCTGGGTAACTCCATGGTTCAACATCTGACGAACTCGGAGGATCGATCATAGTGGCTGATTCGCCAGGACCCGAATCCTTAGTACGAAGAGAAGAACTGCCCGCGCAGGATCCGATTGTCAGTCGTTCGACAAGCGGTTGGATGCTCTTGTGTGCATTGTTAATGATCGGGTCTATCGCGTGGGCTTTGTGGGATGAAGCTTTTGGTCAACGACCATGGAAGGGAATGCAAAAGGAGTTCGTCGCTCGTTACTCACGTTATCTCGACAGTATCAAAAAGAACGCAGGTAAGAGTGAGGCTGAGGTCAAAGAGAGTCCCGAGTATCAACAGTTGGATGAGGTGGCGAAAGCAGCTCAAGAAGAGGTAAAGCCTGAAGTTGAAGCGATCGATAAAGAAGTCAAACAAGTGCAAGGACAATTGGATGCCGTTACTGATCCGTT
Source organism: Blastocatellia bacterium (assembly GCA_003175865.1). Classification (GTDB taxonomy): domain Bacteria; phylum Acidobacteriota; class Blastocatellia; order Pyrinomonadales; family Pyrinomonadaceae; genus PSRF01. Next base: position 5,152 of record PSRF01000093.1, on the reverse strand, counting down.
CCAGAATCAACGCGGCCGTTTAACTGTAATCAGCTACAACGTTGAAACCTCCAAGGGCTCCGCGAAGGAACGCTACAGACGACAAGCTGACCAGAAAAAGCAGGAACTTGTCGATGTAGAAATTCCAAATGGTCAGAATGGTTCAATTCAGAAGCAGCGTCTCAACTACAGCCAACTCGAAACACTCTATACGAGTTTGCGCGATAAGAAAGCTGAGTTGCTTGGTCAAAAAGCGGAGAAGCTGAAAACGCCGAACGATCTGATTAAGAAGCGCGACGACTATCTGAAGAATCATTTGGTTGGTCTCGGACCTGCTTCGATTGACGGTCTTAAGCGAAAGATGGCCGCCTTTGATTATTCAATACTAGGCCATCAGATCAGTGTTAACGATTACAACATCGTCGACCGCTGTGAGGTCTGTCATGCTGGCGTGCGTGAGCCGCTCGACATCAAAGCTTCCGACCTGGCACCAAGTGGACCAGGTAAGACGCCTGACAGTTTTGCGCACGCGTTTGTCAGTCATCCAAAAAGAGAACTGCTGCAGATACATAACCCCGACAAGTTCGGTTGTTCCGGTTGTCACTGGGGGAATGGTCGTGCCACTACGAGTGAACTGAAGAGTCACGGACAAAACAAGTTCTGGCTCTGGCCTATGTTCGCTAAGGAGAATACGGAAGCCGGTTGTCAGCAGTGCCACTCGCGAGATCGAGTGACTCAAGGTGCTGAAACATTGAACCTCGGGCGTGATCTCTTCCAGCAGCGTGGTTGCACAGGTTGTCATCGTTACGAAGGTTACGACCGCGAGACAGACGCACTCGCTTCTGTGCGACAAACTATCGGTCAACTAGAAGACCAGATCACTGCCAATCAGAAACAGATTCGCCAGGATGAGAATCCACCGGACGACACTTCGCCGGAAGACGCGAAGAAAATGTTAACGGAAGCTGAGAGTCTGAAGGTCACAAACAGCTTATTGGCTGCTCGGATCGATCAACTGAATCTGCAAGCGAAGTACTTGATGCAGGATCAGAAGAAAGTTGGTCCGAATCTGAAGGATGTTCGGCTGAAGTTGCGTAGAGAATGGGTTCCTGTTTGGCTTTCGAATCCGCAGGGCTTCCGTCCCGGAACGAAAATGCCGACGTTCTGGCGTTTTGCAGAACCTGTCGATAATGGTCGCCCACCCATGCGTGACAAGGACGGGGAACAACAGATCCAGGCAATCGCTGCTTATCTGTGGCAAGACAGTTTTGACGGTCGTTTGCCTCAACAAGTCCGCGGTGATACTGCGCATGGCAAAGTGTTGTTTGAATCGCGTGGCTGTCTAGCATGTCATTCAATCGGTGAAGGCGACAGTGTTATCGGAGGCACCTTCGCAGCAAACCTGCAAAAGGTCGGGGAAAAGGCCAACTTCGACTACATCGTTCGTTGGATACACAATCCACGTGAGCGTTACGCTCCTTACTGTCCAAAAGAGAAACGGGACCTGACACCAGAGGATTACGCCAAGCATAACCTGCCTTATGTGTTTGACACCGAACTGCACTCGCGGTGTCCAAATGATGGCGCTGAACTTCAAGTTCAGAACATGACCGTCATGCCGAACTTCCGTCTATCTGAGCAGGACGCGCGCGACATTGCAACTTACCTGTTTTCCTTGTCATCGCCGCCTTCGTACGCTGACGCGTCGTTCATGGATGACCCGGCGATGAAAGAGAAGGGCCGCCTTCTGATCAAGCAGTATGGTTGTGCCGGCTGCCATGAAATCAAAGGCTTCGAGGATGAACAGCGAATCGGCAAGGAGTTAACTGTCGAAGGTGCGACTCCCATCGAACGACTCGATTTCGCGCTTCAGACGAAACGGGCGGAAGATGGTCAGGACCCATTGAAACTTCATCCGGACGAAAAGACCGAGAAGCCCTGGTACAACCACAAGGGTTTCTTCGAACATAAGATTTTTGAACCATCGATCTACGATGAAGGCAAAGAGAAGGATCCAAAAGATCGGCTGCGCATGCCCCGTCCGTATCTGACACCTGAGTGGCGGAATGCATTGACAACATTCTTGCTGGGAAGTGTCGGTTCAGAGGGCGCGAACGTTCCTTCGACACTCTTCTTTAATCCACAGGATCAACGGCGCCAGGACATTCAGAACGGTTGGTGGGTAGTCAAGAAGTATAACTGCATGGGCTGTCACCAATTGCAGGTTGGGCAGCGATCTGTCGTAATGGATCTGCCGTTCTATCAAACGTCTGAAGGTAAGGACTTACTTCCACCTCGGTTGACGAGTGAAGGTGCCCGCGTGGATCCGGAGTGGTTGTTGAAGTTTTTGCACGATCCATCATTAAGCGGCGAGAAGAGTCCTGAACAAACACTGCAGATTAATGCGCTGGTGGCAGCAACTGCGCAGCCGTCACCGGCCGCACAAACTTCAACATCGCCTCAGTCTGCAACTGCAAGCGGGCCACTGAAGCCGCAACCCGGTTTGGACCGAAATGGTGTGCGACCCTACTTGCAGTTCCGCATGCCAACATTCAACTTCTCATCCAACGAGCTCCAGGTCCTGGTTCGCTTCTTTATGGCGATGTCAGGCCAACAGGAGCCTTATATTAAGGAGCCGATGCAGCCGTTGTCCGACCAGGAAAAGTTGACAGCGCGCCAGATGTTTACTTCGGGTACGCCGTGCTTGAAGTGCCACATCACTGGAGAGCCGACTCACGATGCTAAAGCCATCGCTCCAAACTTCCTGCTTGCTGGTCAACGTTTAAAACCTGACTGGACGTTCCGTTGGTTACTTGATCCTTCGCAGATCAGTCCGGGAACGGCGATGCCTACGGGCCTATTCAAGAAAGAAGGAGATCGCTGGGTAGTTAACTTGCCGAATCCGCCTGCTAGTGCAGCGGCCTACCAACAGGACCACGCTAAGTTGCTAGTGCGATACATGTTCCTGATGGATCCAGCCGAGCAGCGTGCGTTGTTATCAGCATCGCCCGCGGCTCCTGCTGCGCCTGCAGCGGCAACGGCAGAAAACCACGTACGATCTCGACGAAAGCGTCCGAGCATGCACCATTACAAAACCGTGGTCCATGATAGTTTGGGGTGGCGTGCTGCGCTTCATCTGAAGTCTTTGTTTTAAAATTGCAACTGTGAGCGCGTTCTGCGTTAGGCTGGATTCCGTGCTACAGTTAAATTGAAAGATATCTTAGTTTGGAGGAACTGATCATGAAGAAGCAGACAAAGGTCTGGCTTTCGTTGACGATTGGCGTGTCTCTTTTGCTGATGTCCATGGCGTGCAATAAGCAGCCGGCAACTAACGAAGCAGGCTCTGAAACAACATCGGCCAAGAAAGCTCCGCCGACGAGTGGGCTTGGCACGATCACAGGAGTAGTTGCATTCAACGGTGCGGCACCAGCGCCGAAGAAGATTGATACATCAGCTGATCCTGTTTGTGGTCAGAAGAATCCGAACCTGGCGACGGAAGACACAGTCGTTAAGGATGGCAAACTGGCAAACGTATTTGTCTATATTAAGGACGGGACAGCCACTGACGGCACAAAGATTGCCGATTATGACTGGGCAACACCGACCGCCGCGGTGACGCTGGATCAGAATGGTTGCCACTACCGCCCGCACATTCTCGGCGTTCAGACCAATCAGAAGATAACCATCACCAACAGCGACCCGACACAACACAATATCCACTGGACACCTAGTGTGAATCCCGAGTGGAACCAGTCGCAGCCGAACGGAGCACCGCCAATCGAGAAGACATTCAAACAGGCAGAGATTCTCGTACCAGTAAAGTGCAATCAGCATCCCTGGATGAAAGCGTACATCGGCGTTATGAAGACTCCATTCTTCGCGGTTAGCGCTGAAGATGGAACATTCACTATCAAAGGCGTACCGCCAGGCAAGTACCACGTGATCGCGTGGAAAGAAGGCGGAGCAGGGACTCAAAAAGAGATGGATGTGACTGTTCCGGCCGGTGGCAGCGCAACGGCTAACTTCGCCTTTGGTGAAGGTGCATCTGCAGGAATGCCGGGCAATCTGAGAATCATGCCGGCAGTCGAATTCCCGATGCTCGGTAGCAGCAGACATTAAAACATTGCCGACGCTTTGGAGTGCGGCGACTCAGTCGCCGCTTTCAAAGCGCTGACAGAGTCAGCGCCGCACTCCAAAAATCCGCAATCGGAAATCAATGAACCGGGGTCTTAATCGTTTTGCAATTCTCGTCGCTTGCGCGACGTTTTTCTTAATCATCGCCGGAGCACTGGTTACGAGTCATGACGCAGGACTCGCTACCGCTGATTGGCCGCTGTCAAATGGTCAAGTGTTTCCCAGGATGGTTGGAAATTTATTTTGGGAACACGGGCACAGAATGGTTGCAACGTCAGTCGGTATCCTGACGATAGTGCTCGCGCTTTATTTGTTCTTTAAAGAGAAGCGAAGGTGGGTACGTCGACTCGGCGGGTTGGTACTCGTTGGAGTGGTTGCGCAGGGGCTGCTCGGTGGTTTGACAGTCAAGTTGCTATTGCCGCTTTGGGTTTCAAGTGCACACGCTACCTTGGCTCAGCTCTTTTTTTGCACCACTGTAAGTTTGGCTGTATTCACTTCGCGCAGTTGGATTGAAGCTCAGTCGATTGAAGAAAAGGATGGACCACCACTTCGTTACATCTGCACAGTTGCGTTAATTGCGATCTTTGTACAACTGATACTGGGCGCGACGCTCAGGCATTCAGCGACGTGGGACAAATTTCTTCCAGTCGATCTGGTTCTTGCTCATGTCACTGGAGCATTTATCGTGACGCTGACTTTAGGAGCCGCGGCGATATCAGTTCTACGTCGACATAAGGGCCAGACATTTCTGACGAGACCGGCCGCCATCGCATTATCGTTGTTGGGTCTCCAGTTGATACTGGGACTGGCCTCCTATCTTGTGCGACAGTCATCGCCAAACGATCCGCAGCCACTCAACCCTATGGTTGGAGTTACAGTCGCCCATGTTGCCTGTGGAGCTTTAGTGTTTGCTACAACGATTGTTTTGACACTTCGAGTTTATAAAGTTTTACCGGCTTCGCAGTCTGCAGTTCCATTGACAGCCAGGCCACAGGAGTCGTGAATCTTTAATGAAAGAGTTTGCATTAGACCTACATAC
>PSRF01000032.1 GCA_003175865.1 Blastocatellia bacterium | reverse complement strand
TATTGAACATCTCCAACATCGGAATCAACTGGTAACGCTCGCCGAATTTGAAGGGCCGTCCGAGCCGCCAGTCGAACGAGAAGTAGTCGTTGTCTTTGCGCAGCGTGTTGCGATTGGTGGCGGTTCGTGTTGCCGGCGTGGCGGGCTGCGCGCCGCGAGCTTGAATGCGTGGGACAAACTCAAAACCCCAAGGCAATTCTGAGTACATGTAGAAGTTAAACTTGTGGCGAATGTCTCGATCCGACAAGGCGTAATCGAGTTGGAGGTTGTTGATGTCGAACGATCGATCAGTGAACGGATCGCGCTCGTTCGAGTCGTCGTCCCTGTCTTTTGAGTAGACGTAGTTGGCTTCGAATTGATACCTGTTGCTGAGGCGTTTCCGCCCGCCGACCGTAAATCCGTTGTACATCGATTTGCCAACGGCGCTTGTGACCATCACCTCGCCAAGGTAATCGCCAAAGATTGGAAATCCCGCCGCATCCAACTTCCGATTCACGTTCAGAAAACGCGTTTGATGAACACCCTGCGAATGTGTGAAGTCGAAGTAGATCGAGAAATCACGGCTGACTTCCTGCTCGAACTGTACATTCGTTGTGTAGATGCGCGGATTTGCATAGTCGCGACTGAATACGCGGACACCAGAAAAGCAGGGGAATGGATTCGTAAATGGCCCGGCCGCCGAGAAGTTGTGAATTGTCGAGCAGCTCCCGGCCGTAGGTGTTACCAATCCCGGCCACGTCGGCAGAATCGTCGGGTTGGCGCCAGCGCCGCCTGCAATCGTCTGCTGCTGCACGCCGTTGGTTGTGATCGAGCCCACTTGCGAAAGCATATTCTGGCGCCCATAGAAGATCCCATAGCTAGCTCTCAGGACTGAACGGCCGCTATTGGAAATATCCCAGGCAAAGCCGACGCGGGGCTGAAATTCTTTCTTCGGACTGTGGAGGGTTCCATCTGATGGGAACCTGGGATCGCTGAGAAATCTACCGTACGCCGTGCTTGCTGGAGCGACAACGACACCCGGAAAAATCTGTGCCTCCCAGCGCAAACCGTAATTCAGTGTGAAATTCGGTCTAATTTGCCAGCGATCCTGCCCGAACAGCGCATAGTCATTGTTCTTAATGTTGGATGCGCCAGCCGCATCAGTTGCTGGACCGGTTAGGCCCGCGCCCTGCAGGAACAGCAGCAATGGACTTCCTTGGGATGTAGTGCCAGCTGGACAGGGGGTCGGTGAAGTTACGAATGTGCCGTTTGAGCAGTGCGTTGTGTTGGGACCAAAGCCACCAGCGGCAACCGGCGAAGCATAACGCAGAAAACCATTAACGCTGTCGAAAATGTAGCGTCCCTGGAAGAACCCGCGGAAGACTTGATCGTTCAGCGTGTGTATCCACTCGCCGCCAAATTTAATCGTGTGGTTTCCATGGACTATGGAAAAGTTATCTTTCAAGTGAGTGCGCCAGAGCGATTCGTCGATGTTCGGTGCCAAGAAGAACGGATGACCAAACCGAAACGTCGTCCCGAAACCCATCGCGGTGTCGGCTGGCACATTTGAACTCACGGCTGAACGCGGTCGCTCCTCGCGTGTGTACGAGAAATGAGCTTCGTTCAATTTCGTGGGTGACACCGTCGTAAAGAGGTTCACGTTTACGTTGTTAATTTTCGACGGGCCTTCAATGCCGTTGGCTGAGTTGCCATACGTGGATACATCGAAAGTCTGGTTGGTATTCTTCGAGTAATCGAAATTGTATGAGACGCTCAGTTGATTCTTAGAGTTCAGGTTCCAATCCACCTTTGAAAGAAATGCTGAATTCCTAACCTTGTGCGCTACAGGGGCACCTTCCTCCTGATTTCGCGTGGTGCGGAAGAAGTTCAACAGCGCCAGGCGCTGACAATCGGCGCTCGCATTAATGGCCGCTTCATTGGCTGGTACCGTTGGCGTCGTAATTGGACACGGAGTGCCAATCGGCGTGCTCAAATTATCGCGATTGAGATTCTCGTAAATGCCTTCGAAAGACAAAAAGTAGAAAGCTGTGTCTCTCTTCAATGGGCCGCCGACGTTGCCACCATATTGTGAGCGGCGAAATCCCTTCAAAGGTTTGTTGTCTGGTTTTGTGTTGGCGGTTAATGCTTCCAGTCGCTGGAAATAAAAGGCGCTGCCGTGCACGTCATTTGTGCCCGATTTGGAAATGACGTTAACCACACCCGCAGCGGTGCGGCCAAATTCCGGAGTCGCGCCGGTCGCGACGACCTGAAACTCTTTGACTGCATCGAGCGGAATGTCGATCGCGGCGCGTTGTCCCCCAAGCTGCTCGCCGAAAAAGCCGTTGTTGTAATCGCCACCGTCAAGGCTAACGTTATTGAAGATGCCCCGCTGTCCGGCAAAGTTGATTTCGTCTCCGTCCGGACCTTGCGTGATGCTCACGCCGGGCGTCAGCGTTAGCAGATCTTCGAACTTGCGTCCCAGAATCGGCGTAGTGCTCACCGCGGTTTCATTAAGAGTCGTGCTCGACTCAGTCTTCACGGTATCGACCGTGGGCGTCGCAGTAACGGTGACTCGCTCCTCAACTTGAGAGACTTTCATTGAGAAGGGAATCGTCAACGCCTGACCAACGGTGAGGTTTACTTTCTCCAGTACTGTAGTTGCGAAGCCTTGCTTTGAAACAGTGACTGAATAATCACCGGGATTTACAGCGAGAGCAACGAAACGTCCGTTCTCGTCTGTTGTTATTGTTTTGGTGGCGTTCGTGTTGAGATTCTTGATCTCAACATTAGCACCGGGAACCACCGCACCATTCACATCAGTCACGGTACCTTGTATTGTTCCAGTGGTGCTTTGAGTTTGGGCCAGAGCGACGCCAACTTGGGCAAATAAAGCAAAGACCAAAATTGTTATAACTCGACGGGGAATCAAGGAAAGCAAAGTAGTCGACATGGGTGTTCTCCTCAGTGACTGCGGGGTTGAAGTTTGTTTATGCAGTTTCTAAACAGCCCTTGGACGCTGAAACCAGTTAAACGTTAGCTGCTCACTGATCTGGGAAGAAAATTTTGACGAGAATAACCGACCCCTGAATTGAATCTAAAAATATTTTGATTTGCAGGTGGCTCATCTTAGTTAGACCATGAGACCGTGTCAACGAGATTTCACCTTCAGTTAACATGAATATTAGACGTTGAAAGTTTTTCTCAGCGGTTATGACGTCCGCCGAGTTGGGCCGAAACTTTCAGTGCCGCCGCACGCACCATATTCCCGAGCGATGAAAGGTAATTGTCACTAATTTGACTAAGTGTGCCACTAGTGCCGATGGCTGCAACGATCTCGCCGCTAGCTGCTGTGACTGGCGCCGCGACGCAACGAACGCCGACCGCATGCTCTTCGTCGTCGATGGCATAACCGCGCTGGCGCGTCTCGGCAAGTTCGTTCAGCAGACGAGGCAAAGTCATTAACGTTTTTGAAGACGCAGGAGTAATTGGGTGCCGAGCTACTATCTCCTGCACTTCTAACTTCTCGAGGTTACAAATGAGAGCTTTGCCGATGGCCGTCGCCTGTGGCGCCACACGTTGACCGTTCCAGATGTCCATTTTGATGAAGCCGGGTGATTCGATCCTCTCGACGTAAACCGCGTCACCATGATCCAAGACAGCGAGGTGAGCGCCAAGTCGGGTTTGTTCAACGAGATGTCTTAAGTGGGGCATCGCCAACTCACGCAATGCCAGGCCCTGCATTGCCTGTCCGCCGAGACTTAGCACGCGAATGCCGAGGGTGTGTTGTCCGGTCTCCTCATCGCGGCGAACATAACCGCGCGAAACCAGAGTACGTAGCAGATAGCTCGTCGAACTTTTTGGCAATCTTGAGTGCCGGCTGATTTCAGAAGTGCTTAGTCCCGAATGTTTGTTTGCCAACAACTCGAGAATCGACAAAGCGCGCTCGACCGATGTCACCTGCTCTCGCCGCTTCCTATCTGACTTTGACTGCATTGTTACTCACAATCAGATTACTGTTCGACATAGTGAACACGTGTCATTGTCGAAGCTACTGTGGAACTGTTTTGTTTCGATTTCCCGCAAATCGGAGACACGTCCAGAAATTTTGAGTTCACGATTGCGAACAAGCCGTTGTTGACTTCAGTGGCGCATGTTACACACAAGCGGTTAGTGAGTCGATAGATTGTTCACAATGCGGAACGACGATCTCGTTTATTGTCGGAAGGATCTGGAGGTTCAGCCATGTTTCTGGTTGAGGAAAAGCAAAACGGTGGTCGACGAGCTGAGATTTATATGAGATCTGACGGACTTTTTGAAGGCCGCATCTATTGTGAGCCCGATGCGTACTCAGGTGTTCCGGAGGATTTTGTGGTGTGTGGAGTTACAGAAACGCTGCCGCGCGTCGAGTCGCTCGTTGATGAAGAGTTGGGACTTTAACCGCGGAATCCAATGATTGTGGCGCTACGTGAGTCGTGAGCCACGTTTCCTCTTTGACGTTCATCACAGTAACTGCCTATAGTTGAAACTGATCGATAAAGGGGCGCGATCGTCAGAAGGCGCATTCGCTCCAAACTTTGCCGCTTCGCGTGTCAACCCGACGCCCGTCGCGGCACATTAGTTTTCGAGGCTTATGTTGGTCGAAACAAAATTCCTGTTGAGCAACTCCACCAACCTTGCTGTGCAAGGGGAGTCCGTTATCGCGCAAGTGTGGGTATATCTCACCAAGCAGTTTACCTTTGGCCGCATCACGGTCTCTGTATCAAGTCTCGCGATTGGTGCTCTGGTCTTGATTCTTACGATCGTAGTGTCGCGAACCGGCAGTGCGCTCCTGGATCGTAGACTCGCAAAGCAGCGACACATCGATCCGGGTCTACGCTATACGATTGATCGACTAGTTAAATATTTAATCGTCAGTGCTGGCGTTCTGTTGGCACTGAAACAGGCTTTCGCGATCGACCTAACCTCGATTGCCGTTTTGTTCACTGCGCTTTCCGTTGGTATCGGCTTTGGTCTGCAATACTTAGCAGCTGACATTGCTTCTGGGTTTATCTTGCTTTTTGAACGACCCATTCGAGTTGGCGACCGTGTAACGATCGGCGAGGACGAAGGTGATGTTCAAAGTATCAACCTGCGGACAACAACAGTCTTCACTAACAATCGGATTGCGATCATCGTTCCAAACTCGAAACTTGTCAGCCAACGAGTCGTGAACTGGTCATATGGGGATCCGCGCGCCCGAATTTCGATTCCCATTTCTGTTGCTGATGACTCTGATGTCGAGAAGGTTACGCAGGTACTGCTAGAAGCGGCAAATGGAGTGGACTTGGTGCTCGTGGATCCGGCGCCGTTTGTTCAATTGTTGAAGTTTGGGAGTTCTTCTTTGGATTTTCGACTGCTCGTTTGGACCAGGGACCCGCGCCGCCACATTCAAATTAAAAGCGACATCAACTATCGCATCTCACGTCTGTTCAAAGAACACAACATCAAATTCCCCTCCGTCAAACAGGAAGTGTACGTGCGGGCTTTAGACTACACGCCATACCAGGAGAGCGAAGCTTTGCAGGAAGACAGCACCGGCCAGGCGCGTTAGAGGGCTCAACAGAGAAGCTGTCGGATCGCTCGAGCGTCTTGCGAAAACCTTTGGGAGCTACTACGCTACCGGCACTGAGTGAGGATTCATTCAGTCGAGTACTCTCGAACCCTGAACCCTCGGTGATCAGCAAATGCGTTCCGCCAAGACAATTAACTTACCCCGACCAGCAGGTGGTGATAAACGTGAAGCCATCTTGCGCGCTGCCATCAGCGTGTTTGCCCACAACGGTTATTTCAACTCAAAAGTCGCCGATATCGCGCGAGAAGCCGGAGTTGCAGACGGCACCGTTTACCTCTATTTCAAAAGCAAAGAGGAAATTCTCCATTCGATTTTCGATAGGAGCGTGGATGAGGCAGTAGGCGAAGCCAGGAAGAAACTTGAGCTGCTGACTGACCCGCGTGACAAACTGCGTCAGATCGCATCACTGCACCTGGAGCGACTCGGAGCTGATCGCGATCTGGCAGTTGTTTTTCAAGTCGAACTCCGCGGATCGACAAAGTTTATGGAAGAGTTTTCCGCAGCCGGTTTTGCCGAATACCTTGCACTAATCAGATCAGTCTTCGAAGAAGGACAAAGAGCAGGAGTTTTTCGTCAGGACTTGAATGCGAAGGTTGTTGCTAAGATCTTATTTGGTGCGCTGGATGAAATGGCGACTAACTGGATTCTCTCAAAGCGTCGGTACAAACTTGCGCCAATGGCCGATCAGGTTTTGGATATTTTTCTGAATGGAGTCACCGAGTGAATCGGCCAGCGCCAAACACTGACGCTCAAACCCCATCCACAACTATGCGTGTTCCGACAAGCGCGGACGAACCCAAAACCCTGATCGATCTCTTCAGAAGAATTCCTCTTCGACATAAGCGACAGGACACAATCAATTACAAAGAACACGGACAATGGAAATCCATTTCGTCTGCAGAATTTCTCACGAGGGTCCAAAACATCGCTGCGGGCTTGCGTTCAATTGGTGTCCAGCGTGGTGATCGAGTAGCACTGTTGTCTGAGAGTCGGGCTGAATGGACGCTTACGGACGTGGCTTGCATGTTTGCCGGAGCGATCGATGTACCCATCTATCCGACGCTTACACCTCCGCAAGTCAGTTACATGCTGAAAGATTCCGCTTCAACTGTTCTTGTCCTCGAAAACCAGGAGAAATTTCTCGAACTGCGTAAAGCAATCCAGGAGTGTCCTTCTGTCGAACATATAATCTTTTTCGACAAACAAGCGTCGAAGGAGTTTGGAATAACCCTTGAACGACTTGAGGAGCATGGACGACAGCTGAGGTCGGAACAACCTGAAGTTGTTGATCGCTTGGGTGATGAAACTTCGCCGGATGATCTTGCGACGATCATCTACACGTCAGGAACGACTGGCGAACCAAAAGGAGTGATGCTTACGCACTCCAACCTCGTTACTAATCTCATTGATTCCTCAGGCCACTTGAACTTCGGTAAACAAGACACAGCACTTTCCGTGTTGCCGTTGTCGCACGTCTTTGAGCGACAAGCAATGTACATGTATCTCTATCGGGGAATGGCTGTGTACTTTGCGGAATCGCTGCAGACCATTGGACCAAATCTACGTGAGGTGCAGCCCACAGTTTTTGTTGGCGTTCCAAGAATCTTTGAAAAGATCTACGGGCGGATTCGAGATCACGCTGCGGAGTCCGGACGGATTAGTGTGGTGCTGCT
>PSRF01000100.1 GCA_003175865.1 Blastocatellia bacterium | reverse complement strand
AGGCTTTGACAAGAATGAAAAATGATGAGTGTCAATTGATAAATGATATATCGACTGTGGGTGACTAGTACGCCCAGCTTCATCACGCAACTTTGCTATCATTCAACTAGTGACCAAACGATTAGACCTCATGTTCGTGGCGGGTGAGCCAAGCGGTGATGCTCATGCCGCCGCCCTCGTCAAGGCTCTTCACACTACGGCACCTGAGATCGATTTCCATTGTTTCGGCTCGACTGGTCCGCTGATGAGAGCTGCCGGCGTTGAGAGCATCGTGAACTCCGATGACCTCGCAATCATGGGCATCGTTGAAGTCGGACGTGTGTTGCCAAGATTTCTGCGCGCGTTTCGGAAATTGAAGAACGCGGCAATCTCCCGTTCACCAAATGCAGTCATTCTAGTCGACTGGCCCGAGTTCAATTTGCGACTGGCTGCTGCACTCCGTCGCCGCGGACTGAAAGTGGTCTACTACATCAGTCCACAATTGTGGGCATGGCGTCCGCGGCGAGTTAAGAACATCAAACGCGACGTTGATCTGTTGCTGTCAATACTTCCGTTCGAAGCTGAATGGTATGAGTCGCGCGGGGTTGAGCATGTCGAGTTTGTGGGCCACCCACTTGCTGGCGAGGTGCATACTCACAAAACGCGTGATCAGTTTTGTCGTCGGCACAATCTCGATCCAGCACGCCCAATCGTGTCTTTCCTGCCAGGGAGTCGACACAAAGAGTTAGAACGCATTCTTCCACCAATGCTCGACGCCATTACTCGCCTCCAGCGTATCCGGCCCGAGCTTCAGTTTCTCGTAGCAGTTGCTCCAAGTTGCACAGTCGCTGAGACTACTGAAATCATTTCCGCCAACCACATCGATGTCGATTCACTGAAGCTCATTCAAGGTGAGACTAGAGAGGCACTGGCCGCTTCAGACGCTGCGGCGATTGCGAGCGGCACTGCAACGTTGGAAGCAGCACTACTCGAAACGCCAATGGTGATTGTCTACAAAGAGTCGCCAATCAACTGGCACACTCTTGGTCGACTGATCACGGTTGAGCATTTCGGCCTCGTGAATCTGGTCGCAGGACGACGAGTAGTCACTGAGCTCATGCAGGATGATTTGGACGGTGAAAGATTAACCGCGGAGATGTTGCGCTTGTTGAATACGGATGAAAACAAGGCCATACGAGAGCGACTTCGTGAGGTTGCGCATAAGCTTGGTGAACCTGGTGCATCTCAACGCGCAGCGCAGTCTGTGTGGAAAGCTTTGCGAGAATGGGGTAACTCGGAAGCCACAGATGGCACAGACTACTCAGAATGAAGATTTGAGCATCGGCGTAGTCTGTCGGGACCAGACGGCTAACGGCAAGGCACAAGCGTCCTATTTTTCTTTAAGTCTCTCGCGCAATTCGACGAGTTCCTGTTTTAGCTGCTTGATCTCTTCTCGCATCTGGCCCAATCGGCCAAGATGTGCATTCATTCGTTTGTATTCATCCAGAGGTTGGATAGGAATGCCCCACCAAACACCAGGCCTCACGATTTTGCCCGGCAATATACCGGCCTTCGATCCAATCACCGCACCTTTTTGAACTCGAGTGTGATCGCCGAAGCCGACTTGGCCACCAATAACCGCGTCATCTTCAATAACAACACTGCCACTAATGCCGGTCTGAGCTGCAATCACCACTCGCTCGCCAATGTCACAGTTATGGCCCACGTGGACCATGTTGTCGAGTTTTGTTCCACGTCCGATGCGCGTGCGACCCAACGCCGCGCGATCAATGCAAGTATGAGCACCAACTTCGACGTCATCTTCGATAACTACCGTTCCGATCTGGGGAAACTTGTGGTACCCCATGTTATTGCGGACGTACCCGAAACCATCGGCTCCAATGCAGACGGCCGCATGAAGAATCACGCGATTTCCGACTGAGACACCATCATACAAAACGACGTTTGGATGGATCACACACTCGTTGCCAACTTCGACGTTCGCACCAATAACAGCCCCTGACTCGATTCGAGTGTTGGTTCCGACTCTCGCGTATTCACCAACACACGCATGTGGACCAACAAAAGCACTAGATCCAATCTGCGCGGATTCGGCAACAACTGCTGTCGGATGAATTCCTGGCTCTCGTTGTACAGGCGGATAGAGGACCTGTGCAATTAAAGAGAATGCAAGTTTCGGATTCGCAACTTCAATGATCGCCGGGGCCCTAAAGGCCACGGAGGACAAAGCTGTTGCCGCTACTAGCAGACATGAAGCAGTACTTTGTTCAGCGATTGCAAAGAATTTTTCGTTATCGACGTATGCTATTTCCCGTTCGCCAGCGTTCTCCAGATCCGCGATGCCTTCGATAGGAACTGAAGCGTCACCGACGAGTCGGCCCTTCACAAGAGTTGCGAGATCTCCAGCTGTTTTGCTCTGACTCATTTAGAATCTAACGCTTGGGAACCTCTCCCTTCTTGATTAGGTCGATGTACTCCTTGATGACGGTTGACAAATACTGATCGTAGTTCTCGTTCTGTTCTGGTTTTAGTTCCGCGTTTGAATACTTCAGTTTTGCCGCCTCTTCAAGAGTCTTGGTGGCTGCTGGATCGTCGTTCAGAAAATGGTGCATGGCGGCACAGATGTAAAGAAACTCTTTACGCTGACCCTGTTTTGTTTTGTCGGTCAACCAACCTTCGACAATGCTCAGCGCCTTCTTGCGCGCTTCGGCTGCTTCCGCTGAGTTACCTTCGATGTCGTGGTGGTAGCCCAATACTCTATAAAACTGCGACCAGAATACGTCACTTGTCAGTCCCAGTGATCGATAAACTTTCTCCGCAACAGTCAATCGTGCTGAAACAGGAATCTCCAGATACGGTGGATGATCCAGAGCTTCTTTGTCCGAGACAACCTTTTGCGCGGGTAGTGTAACTTCCGCGAGTAACTTCTGAAGATCCGGGATCTTCTCTTTCGGGACCTTCTGAAAGTCCTCCAGGAACAAAGTCAACTTACATTTCTTGCAACTGTACCAGGCAGCCCCATCAGTATAAGGCCAGAAGATAAGTTGATACTTGGATGGATAACTGTAGATATAACTGCCGTAGCTTCCCCAGACGAGAAAAATATTCTTAGTGCCGCAGACGGGACACGCCACTTCTTCTGGAAACCACGTGATTGGATTGGCACTCAACGGACATGAAGCAGCCTCGACCACAAACGGAGTAGATTGCGGTGATGACTGAGTGAAGCGTGGTCCATCGGTGAAAGCAATTACTGCAAGCGTGGGGAGAAGGAGAAATGCTATTCGGAAACGGTTGAGCATGAGACGTCTCCACAGGTTCGGCGAGTTGAAAGATCATTCCTTAGACACCGTGCTGGCCCAAAGGGTTTCCTAAAGGAGTTTCTGCCAAATCCCCTTCTCGCCTTTTGCTTCTAGTAAAGCCCCGAGTTGAACCGCGGATGAAGTCAATAAGATGTTGGGTATTTGCGTCGTCGAGGTTTGTGATTGCCGTCAGTGCTTCTTCCAGGGGCAGAGCAGATCGAAACAAAATGTGATATGCGCGTTTGATGTTGAGACGCGCCTCTGCATCAAAGCCACCGCGACGCAAACCAACACTATTAACGCCACGCACTCGTGGTGGATTTCCATCGGTGATCAAGAACGGCAACACGTCCTGCACGATTTTCGATTTGCCACCCACCATTGCATAGCGACCCATCCTGACAAACTGATGAGCACCAACGTTGTTCGACAAAAACACGTGGTCTTCGACAGTGATATGTCCTGCTAGCGCTGCGCCATTCGCAAAAATATTGTCGTCGCCTATTTCGCAATTGTGTGCAACGTGGACACCGACCATTAGAAAGTTTCTTGAACCAATTCGAGTTTCTTTGTCCTCACCACTCGCACGATGCAAAGTGCAAAACTCTCGGATCAGGTTCTCCTCGCCAATCACAAGCCGGCTTGCCTCATCACGAAATTTGACATCCTGAGGTTCACCACCCAGCACTGTGTGTTCATAGACCCTATTTCGCGGCCCCAGGTGCGTGTAGCGTTTAATCACCGCATGCGCACCGATCTTGCAGTTGTCGCCGATTATGGTGTCATCTTCAACTACTGCATATGGTCCGATGGAAACATTCGTGCCGATTTGGGCTCGTGTACTTACAAACGCGGTAGGTGCGACAACGCTCGTCATGTGTGCCAAAGGAAGGACGCTTTGATCGTGGTCAGGCCGGATGGTAACACCGCGCGCACCAGTACAGGAATGAAAGCGTCTCGGTCTTCTTTTCAAGGGCTGCGGCTAAGCCTCCGATATCAACAAGCGCGTCAGGCCGCCGGACTTTGAGGCGAACAAAGGGCTAACGACGGACAAAAACCGGCCGAATGGTTCAATTTGACCGGACTTTGGACTTGCCTAAGCTCGCAACCCCAAACTATCATGACACGGCCTTATGAGGTGGCCGCAATCATTTACGAATGCGGCCTTATTATTTGTTAGACGTTTTTGGATGTGGCCGCGTCAAAAGGAGTGAAACGCGCGCGCCATCTTGAGGAGAGAAGCCGTTGTTCAGTGATCAGTTTCGTCGAGGGGAATCCGATAAAGGCAAAGTTAGCGGCGTGAAGGGATCCAAGTTGGTGTCTGGATTGTCAGATGTTGCTTGGAAGGCCTTTCAATCGATCAACCAGCGACTCCCCGAAGGCGAAGCAATTCGTCCAAATTGGGCGCCTGGTCCACTCCTTAAGTCATACGAGCGCAGCGCACCTCCGCTGGGTTTTCCAAGAGAGACCGATAGTCTCTGTCCTTCCTGCGTAAAAGAAGTTCGTAACTCGGTTATCACCGGCGAAGTTGCTCTTGAAACTTTGATGAATGAGCACCCTGGTGAAATCAAAGCTCAGATTCTGGAAGAGAACGGCCAAGTCATCATGCGGAAAAACTGTCCGAAGCATGGGCAGTTTGATGACGTGATGGCAACAGACCCCGCGTTTCTGTCGCGTATCGAGTCGCTGTTTTTCGGTCGTGACTTTCGAGCGGCGGAAGACAAAGACGTTCACCGACACGGTACTTCCACCATTAAGTTTGGACGCGGTGCGGTTCTGACTGTCGATTTAACCAACCGTTGCAACATGATGTGCAACCCATGCTTCATGGATGCAAATCAAGTTGGCTATGTCCACGAGCCGACTTACGAAGATACAAAGGCGATTCTCGATCGCGCAGTGTCTTTCAAACCACGTCGCCAGGTCATCATTCTTTTCTCCGGAGGCGAACCAACCCTTTCGCCTTATTACCTCGAGGCGGTCGCTTACGCGAAGAAAATTGGGTTCTACAGGATTCTCGCAGCTACGAATGGAATTCGTTTCGCCGAAGATATTGAGTTTTGCAAAGCCGCGAAGGCTGCAGGTCAACACGGCGTGTATCTTCAGTTTGATGGTGTCAGCGAAGAGAAGAACAAACATCGCGGCGTCGGCAACTTGTTTGATGTGAAATTGCGAGCGATTGAAAACCTGGCGAGTGTCGGAATCAAAGTCACACTGGTCGTAACGATCGTCAACAACATCAACAATGATGCGATCGGTCAGATTGTGGAGTTTGCAGCAAAAAACATCGACAAAGTTCAAACAATCGCGTTCCAACCAGTTTCCTTCACCGGTCGTGACGAGGACATATCTGACGAGATGCGCAAGAAGTGGCGCTACACGCTCGCAGACATGACTCACGATTTGAAGGACCAGCTTAGCGGAACAATCCAACCGTTACGCGACTGGTTCCCATTGTCGTCGTATTCAGCGTTTACCAGTGTGATGGACATGTTGCAGGGAGCGGATGCGCCATGGGGCTGGTCTTCATGCAACTGCCATCCGAACTGCGGCATTTTCACGCTTCAAGTAGTCAACCGAAAGACCGGTGAGTTTCGATCTCTGTTCGAGTTTTTCAACTATGAACAGTTCATGAAAGATGTTGCGGTCATTACCGACACGGCGCGAGGTCGCAAACTCTCCTATGCTCAACTCGGCATGGCAATCATGCGCAACTTCGACGCTGAACGAGCGCCCGAAGGATTTCCGATCTCGCAAATTGTGAATTTGTTCAAGCCCTCGTCAACAAATTCAAACTCCGATCGCAACGACCGCATGAAGGTGAAGGAGAGCGCAGCGGAAAATGATGTTTGGCGTGTACTCTGTGTTGAAGGAATGTGGTTCCAGGATCTGTTCAACTACGACTTTCGACGAACAGAGATGTGCGTGATTCCCTACGGAACTCAGGAAGGTGAGATTTCATTCTGCGCTTACAACACGGGCGTCGGTTGGCGGCAGATAATTGAGAACATGCACAAGACTGCGAACCTCGGCGAATGGTACGAGGAGCACGGACGTCACAAAGTCTACGCTGCCGGGAAGTCGGTACCACTTCCGACAAAGAAACACTCATTGAGTCTGCCAATCATTCAAGCCGTGCTAGCTGAAGATGCCGACGTGAAGCCAGTCGTTACAAGTCCTTATCTGGTCGAAGAAGAAACAGTTTCTGTCTAGCGCCTTCCTCTAAAGTTAAATTTCCTTATATTGAATCTCATCGTAAATGTCGCTCAATTCTTAGCCGCTTGAGTAGACAACGAACTGCGACTAATATCCGAGGTGATGAACCTGCGACGAACGATGGGTAAGGTGCGCGATTTCAGTCGTCTTTTTCTGTTTGGCTTACCTAAGAATTCCATCGGCTCCATTGATGTAACTAATCGCTGCAATCTACGCTGCGAGCACTGCTACTTTTTCGCTGAAGATCACGACAACGAGCGTGAACTCTCAATCGAGAAGTGGATCGAGAAGCTCGAGGCTATGAAGGCCGACGGGCACCCAATGATGCTCTGCACCTGGGTTGGTGGTGAACCAATGGTTCGCAAGCAGCTGATTGATGTCGGACGTCATTACTTCAGGCACAATACAATCGTCACCAATGGGACGATGGAATTGCCGAACTGGCCGAATTGCACGTGGGTCATTTCGATTGACGGCACCGAAGAAGCCTTCTCACGAATGCGTGCACCAGGCATCTATCAGAAGATCAAACAGAATGTGCTTGATCATCCGGAACTCAACATCCAGATCTCATGTGTGCTCACCAGCATCACCAAAGATTGCGTTGAGGATCTGGTGAAAGAGTGGGGCCCGATCGCGCGCGGCGGCATTATTTTTGACTTCTTCACACCGGTGACCGGACTCGACGAGTCGTTATGGCTTGAGTGGCCGACACGGGACCGGCTCATCGATCAAATCCTTGCTCTCAAGCAGACATATCCGGGCGTTATCAACATGCTCGACTCGACATTGGAATTGATGCGTTCACGGAACGCGAAGCAAGTAACTGACAATTGCGAGTTCCGATTGAAGGCTTTCGCGTTTGGACCAACAGGAGAGCCGAAGGGCAAGTGCATGATGGGAGATAATGCGGACTGTGATCGATGTGGCTGCGTCGTTCCTTTTCACATGGCGACACTGAGTAATCGTCGCTTAATGATTAAAGAGACGGTCAAGCGACTCACTGCATAAGTGCCCGAGAAGCTTCAGCTTGTCGAGTCCCATAACAGACTATTCGCGAAAGGCAACGACAAGCTAAAACTGATCCGACATTTGTTAACCCGAACCACTGTGTGCAGCTTCGCCGTCGCGTTTGTCAGAAACAGGACGTTGTACTTGGCGTAATTGTGCAACGATGTCTCGGATCCGTATCGCGAGTTCTTCAATTGTCTGCGCACGTTTGCGGGCGCGCTCATTGAGATCCTCACGTAACAGCAACTGAGCTTGACCTAACACTCCAGTTAACGGGTTATTGATCTCGTGCCTGATACGTGCCACCAGGTCAGCAACTTCTTCCAGTTTGGCACGATACTCGGCAAGTTGATCAGCTGGATCCTTCGAATTTGGATGTGAGTTTGAGAGTTCGTCAGGGACCATCGATCCTCGCAGTCGTCTGCTAAATTGAGAAACGATCAGTTGTCTTTTTGATAAAAAGGCAAGGGCCGCGTTGCAACGACATTGTGCCTTGTGAGAGTTGATTCTTCAAGAAGTTTATTTGTGCGATGAGCTTTGAATGGTCGATGTCTGGGACAGTATTTATTACCGAATGTCGCGACCAGCTAAAGCTTATCGGACAACGACAGGCCATATTGACAAGCGGTCTTCCGATACGTAAATTCAAATTCCTCTTGCTGGGAGGTCGTCCAATGGTAGGACTCCAGACTCTGGATCTGGCTATCGGGGTTCGAGTCCCTGCC
>PSRF01000024.1 GCA_003175865.1 Blastocatellia bacterium | reverse complement strand
GGAAAGTTGATCGTGAAATCGAGGTTCTTGTCGCCAGGTTCCTTGGTGTCGTCGGCAAGATCATCACTGCTGCTGTCACGATCCCAAACCTGAATGCGAACGGGCATGGTTTGCTGGGTCATCGGGATCTGTTTGTTGAAGAGCCAGTTCGGGTGGATGTGAGCGATGTCGTCGGGCGCGTCTTGACGCTGCCCAGCGTCGCCGTTCATGAAGACTTTGGCGTACCAATCCGGCGGGCCTTCGCCTATGCCTTCGATTCCCTCACCGTCGCAGGCAGAACCGCAGTTGATCTCAGTGATCGTCACACCGACCGTGCGAACGGGTGCCGCGCCTGCAGCGCTGGCCGGCGCCTGAAATACGACCTGAGCTGCTACAAGAGGAAGTCCCAATACCATCATCAATGCTGCAACGAACATTGCAACACGCTTGAGCAGACGACCCGCCATTCGTCCTCCTTCGGTTCTCTTGAGCTGTTGCCAAGCTGTTGCCAAGCAATTGCCATAATCGTGAGGGTCGGAACACTAGGCATGACTGACGCGCCCGCGCCAGAGGGAGGAGTCACAATCCGGTGCTTTTTCATCTCGTTCTCGGCCGGAGTTCACCGCAGTTTGATGTCGCGAAAGGCTATGTACAGAATCGCGTTGTCACATGCGCGCGGTTGCATGCAGGAAAGCGAAACGGACAAAATTGAGAAGGCGGGTTGTACCGATCAACCAAACAGCGCCCTATGGACCATATGAGCTTCCGCTCAAATAGTTAGATTGGATCAATGGAGCTTGTTGATGTTGGTCCTGACGACACTCGACTGAGCGACATTCTGACGATTCTCAGACAGCTGCGTTCCCATCTCGACAAGGCGCCGCCCCGCTCGATCTACCGGCCAGCGCAGCCCGAGGTCTGAAATTTACTGTCATCTGCGACCAACCGATCCTTGTCCCTCAGCGCGACGAATGGTTGGCCGGATTGTTCGACGTTGCGAATCTCGATGCCACGTGCGTGGCTCGGCTGATGGCAGCCAAGACGGATAACCAGATCGAGAAGAAAGCCGAGCTGGCTCGTGAAACGCTCCGTGAGTGCGATCGGAAGCGTCTCAGTCGAGGCGAAGCCGTTTGGCTCCCGTCGTGTCGGCGAAGCGATTTGATCATTAGTTCCACGGCTTGGAGTACAGAGATCGCCCTCGCAGCGTAACCCTCGCCACGAGCCGACGATTGCGAGCCGGCGTGGTATTACGCCGCCGAGGGACGATACGGAACTTGGATTATGGAGCTGTGCGGTTGAGGGACCGGCTCGCCCTTTTCGATCAAACCCTCAATGTGAAATGCAATCGCGTCGCGAATCAGCGCTTCGCATTCTTCACGAGATTCACCAACAGCCACACAGCCAGGAAGATCTGGAACGTATGCACCAAAGCTAGAGGGGCCTTCTTCGATTACGACCAAGTATTCGTTTGCTTCGGCCATTTACGACTCCCCTTCCTCGTCGGATCGCTTCAAACCAGCTTGCCGCAAAATACTACCTAATGTTCCCTTTGGTACTTCCACGCTGGGCTTTCCCGCAACGGTGACTGTCCCAGGCTTGGTCGGATGACGGAACTGGCGATGACTACCTCTCGTACGCGCGAGCTCCCACCCGTCACCATCGAGCATTTTGAGAACATCCTTGATCTTCACTCGAGCGACATTACGAGGGGCACGAGACACTCAAACCAAACATGCCTGCCGGTGCGCCGAGTTCCCGAGCCGTAAAGTGTCGAAACCGACTTGAACCTCCACGGTGTCGGCGAAGCGATTAGTACGTTTCCCACACGGGTTGTCTGGACAACAGATCTGGTTCTGGCTGCCTGATCATCCGCTATCACGCGGGACGCGGGACCTTGATACCTCATTAGCCACGACCAAGAACGTCCTGGTGGAGGCGGTCTTGCCGTTCGATCCCGGGTTGGACCCGGCTGACCTACCGTGAAGTTGAGGATCAACCGCCCGGCCCAAACCGCCGATACTCCCTGAGTGGGGAAGGAGTTTTTCGCGCTCAAAAGCATTTGGTCTCAGCGTTCAAGCCGGGATTTTGACGAACATTTTCGTACCCAGTTCCCCCGTCTCGTGTACGAGCTTCGCTACATCGTCGGTGTCGATAGTCTTGCTCGGGACATAGCCCAAGAGGCGTTTATTCGCCAGTATGTCGCGTGGGCCCGGGTATCTCATTACGACAAGCCAGGAGCATGGGTAAGGCGGGTCGCATTTCGACTGGCATTCAATGCACGCAGACAGCAATCGCGTGAAACGCCTCTCGATAATGCTGATACGGCGCAGGCCCCGTCGGTTGATGTCGAGAAGGTGCTCGACGTGCGGGCTGCGATTGCAAAGCTCCCTGATGCTCAGAGAGCCGCCGTGGTACTTCACTACTACCGTGATTATCGCGTCGCAGAGGTCGCTCGCATACTCGGCTGCCGGGAATCGACGGCCAAGGCCCATCTTTTCAAAGCCAGAACCCGTCTTGCCGAGCTGCTGGTGGCTTACTCGTAAATTTTTTGAAGATGCCGGTAAACCTTTTGCCCCTGTCGTGTGTGTACTCCTCGTAGAACGCGGCCGTTAGGCATAGGCGCAAGCTGAGGAATCAACAATGCAACTCGAATGGGAACTAGAAGAGGAACCAGATCAAATCGACGTCGAAGA
Organism: Blastocatellia bacterium; assembly: GCA_003175865.1. GTDB lineage: Bacteria > Acidobacteriota > Blastocatellia > Pyrinomonadales > Pyrinomonadaceae > PSRF01. Next base: position 2,599 of record PSRF01000024.1, on the reverse strand, counting down.
GATGCTCGCAGAGGTACACAAGGTCGGCGAGAAGCGCAAGGCGAGACGGCGCAGCGCATACTTGGGCGGGACAGCCACTGTGCTTGTTGCAACGCTGCTTGGCACTTTTGGATTGACAACCTCGCCGGCTTCCCACAACGTGGCCGCGCCGAGTGCTCCGCCGGCAAGTGCACCGGTTACGCCACTTCCACAACTGACTCTGGCTGCCCGCGTCGTCAAGACTGCGCAAAACAGTCTCAACAACTTGCACAGCATGTCGGCTACCGAGACGGACCAGAATGAGCCGACCGATTTCATTTACTGGGCACCGTTCGGAGTCGGCACGTTTAGCGAGTCATATCGCCTTGCATCCGACGGCTCGTTTTGGTCAAAGTCGAGCTTTGCAACGCCGGCCGACAAAGATAATCCGGCTTACACATCCACAACTGAGAGCTCTTACTCATCAAAATCCGGCGTGACCGATTCATGCTTCTATCCGGATGGCGCCAAAGAAGCTCCTTCATGCGGCAATTCACTGGCACCTTCGACCTTGCAAACCGACTTGAACGCGTTTAGTGAAGCCATCGCGCAGGCCGCGGGCTCTCAGCCGACTGCCGACGAGTCGACCAAAGATGGCAACAAAACGTGGACCTTGCAGTTCGACCAACACGGGTCGAGCCCGACGTCGACATCGTCGAAGCCACAGGATTTTGTGCTGCACACAACCGTCACGGTTGACCAGACTACAGGACTGCCGGTTGCGCTCACTACGACGATCAACGGAAAACTGTTGAAACAATCGACTCTGACCGATGTTCAGGTGAATCCAAGTTTCTCAGCCGATCAGTTGAAGGTCTCATATCCTTCGAATGCCCAAGTCCGCAATAACAGCCGAACAGGAATCACTTTCGCCAGTCATGTCGCGATGCCCCAGGCGAACGTGCTTCCCATTGCCACCATTCCCGGCTTTGTAACCAACGAAGTCTGGACTGACGCTCACCAAAACATCGGAAGTGGATTGGCAGACCTCGGGATGGCGGCCTCCGTTGTCTGCCAGACAGGAGATGGGTCGACGCCTGCCAAAGTGAACTTTGCACAAGAGATTTCTCGTTCAGGAGGACTCTCTTACTGGTCAGAAGCAATTGATCTCGCGAGTTGCCCGAACCCTCCCAGCGATAGCGACATCGTTAATCCTTCGGGCGAATCGCGGCCGTCCCCCACGACGCCGCAAGTAGTAAAGACACTCACTGCTACTGACGGTGCCATGAAGGGTACGAAATTCAACGTCTATCAAACAGCGCCCGGCACCTACATGATGGTTGGTCGTAACAGCAAAGTCTTAGCAATTGCATCGGGTGACCTAAGCGTTGATAGGGCAATGCAGATTGCCAACGGCTATGCGTTGAGTTGATGTCTTTCAAGACGCGGGCGACGTCACCATGGAGGCATTCCCGAATCGGAACGGTTACCGGCTAGTGCCAAAGACGGCGGGATGTTGCCTTTGGTGGCCGTCTTGAACGACTGACAGCGAACTGCAGGGTCCACAGCTGATCCTTCGCAGACCGTCGTGTCGGCGAAGCGATTTGATCATTAGCTCCACGGGGTGGAGTACCGAGCTGGCCGTCGCCGCATAGGCAGATGTCACTTTGACCGCTCGGGAGGAGTGAGAGGGCGCCCCAAACCCATTAGCCTGCCAACTTGCCGACAGAGATCAAGCGTCACACGAGAGCTAACATTGGGACATGGCGATCGAATCCGACCATCTTCCCGAGGAGCGACTAGCCCAGGTCATCGCACGTTGTCGCGCCGCCGCCGCCTCAGCGGGAGAACTGGCGCCCCTACCTCCGTCACCTGACACATTTGGCGAAGTTGACCCCGAAGCAAAAGAGGCCGTGATCGCCATGTTTCGCCCGGGCGGCGAATATTGGCGCGCATCTGCTGCGGTCGCAGCATCTGATCCAGATCTGGCATAAATGCGCTCCAACCTGATAGTTGATGATCATTTACTCGCGTTGGCAATTGCGCGCGTCGCCCCAGCACCGGTCGACGCCGCAGTAAGCAACGGGGAACTGTTCACAACGGGCAGTTGGTACTACCGACTTGGGCGCGCCGCACTAAATCCCAATTCGCAGGGAACAATTTCGCGCCGACTCGATGCTCTGTCGCCCGCCCGTCGAACCGCCGTGTTCGCGGCGATCGACAGACTGCCCGATGAGATCGGCTTAATCAGCCTGCGCCACTTGGTCCCGGTCATGAGTGAACTCGATGCTTCCGGTCTTCGATTGAATCTGCTCGCCGCCGAAGTGGTTGCAACAGCACTTCTAACGCACGCTCGCATTCTGGTGTCCACCGACACTCCGCTTTTGGCTAAAGCCTGCCATCAACTTGATGTTCAATATGACGTCGCCACTCTGTAGATCTGCCGTCCAACGAGACAGTGAACTGCGTCCCCGAAGTCGAGAGGTGTCGAAACCCGACTTGTACCTCCACGGTGTCGGCGAAGCGATTTGATCATTAGCTCCACGGTGTGGACTACCGAGCTGGCCATTTGCGGCTTGAAATACTGTGCCCCGCTGTCGTAGATCTGCCAGTAGCTCAAAGAACCTGATGTGTCGGCTCG
>PSRF01000312.1 GCA_003175865.1 Blastocatellia bacterium | reverse complement strand
AGCAACTCAGCTGCAAGCACGGATCCATCATTGATGAAGATTTACCGCGTTGGACCGGGGGATGTCCTGGACGTAAATTTAGGTGACTCATCACCAGACTCCGCTGAGTTTACCGTTACTTCAAAGGGTTTGCTGGACCACCCGAAGCTCACTGAACCCTTGCAGATATCAGGTCTGACAGTTGATGAAATTGCGACAAAATTCGAGCGCGCGTTGAGACAACGAACACCGAACTCGAATATCACTCCCGCGATCAGTGTTCACGAGTACGTCAGTCACGCAATCATTGTCAGTGGTCTCGTAAAAGAGCCTGGCACGAAGATCATCAGACGGGAAGCGATTCCATTGTCAGTGGTTGTCGCAGATGCTCAGTCGCTTCCTGAAGCGGAGCGAGCAACAATTGTTCGCAGTGAATCAAACCAAACGTTCACGATCGATCTGTCGCAACCTTCCGAGTTGACGCTGCTCGTTCGTCCCGGTGATGTCATAACGATTCAGCCCCACCCAAAAGAATTCTTTTACGTGAGTGGTGAAGTTAAGGATCCAGGCGAGAAAGCTTTTCGTCGTGGTATGACGCTCACTCAAGCAATCATCGTCGCAGGTGGGCTGAGCAAAAAATCAAAAGAGGTACGTCTGGCCAGAGATGATGGAAGAGGATATCTGGTCGTAACACGCTATCGACTCCCGGAAATCGAAAAGGGCAAATTGCAAGATCCAATTATTCTCCCCGGGGACAGAATTACAGTCATGCATTGAAAGAAGTAGGTGAACCATGGCATTGCGAATCAGAACTCATTTCCCAGAGAACAGACCAGAATTACTCGACGATTTTGATGAACCTCAAAACAACGAGAGGATTCCGGGTGTAAGAACACTGAAGCCGCCCCCCGAGATTTGGGAGCTTGTGCATACAGTTCCGAGCACTCAGGGTTTGGCGACTCGGATCGCAACCAAGGCTACTAACTGGGTCCTTCTGATTGTTGCCATTGTTTCCCTGTTGTTTGTCGGAGTGATTTTTTGGAAGCTACGAATCGCGCCAAAAGTCATCGCCAAGGTGACAACTCAAAACTCCAGACCAACGCAAGTAGCACCTGCGACAGTGAGGACTCCTGTTGCCCCAGTTAAGTCAGTCAACCCGGCACCCGCGACAGAGCTAAGTTCTACGGAACTCAGTCAAAGCCAGTACCCACCCATCAATGACAACGTGGTCCCGACGACGTCAGTAACCAGGAAACTGCGTAAAAGAAGCCCGAGGTCATCGAACAGAGTTACCGCTGCCACAGTACAAACACCAGCGAAATTGGGGGCTCCAACAAGCGCAGCGACCACCACTAACAAGGGCTCAATTCAACCATCAAACGATTCCACTGCAGCAAAATCAAAGTCAAATTCAACCGCGAGTCCCGAGCTAATCTCGCCGGTTAAGCCCAGCGCAACACAAAAGCCAAAAGTGATTCCTTGGCCGTAAGCAACCCGAGTGCACCCATCTAGCTGAGGTTATTGCCGCTCTAGTTGGCGGTAGTGCCCTAATCCGGTTTTTCGAATAGGACATTGAAAAATGACACCGAGAAAGGAGCCGGTATGCAACGATATGCGTTATCAATCGCCTTGTGTGTGATGTCTGCGAGCGCCGCATTCGCTCAGACGAAATCCCCGGTTGAGGGCGTGTGGAAGATAACCGAATGGATTGAGAGTGGAAAAACAAACACCAATCCTCAACCGGGTCTGATCATTTTCACAAAAGGCTATTACGGCGTGGCGATGCTGATGGCGCCGAGAGCCGAGTCAACGCTACCCGAGAGAGGGCGACAGCTCACCGATGCCGAAAAGATCGAACGGTTCGAGCAGTGGAAGTGGTTCGTTGGAATCTCCGGTAGCTACGAAGTCAAAGGGTCGACGGTCGCGCTGCGACCGATCGTGGCAAAGGACTCTTGGGACATGAAGACGGACCCCGCCGTCGAGTTCAAACTTGAGGGGCCGGACACGCTTTGGTTGATTCCAGCCGCAGCGAGGAAAGTCGCGCTGAGCATGAAGCTGACAAGGCTGGAGTAAGAGACGGCCCAACAACTCCTTGGATGTGAGCGGTAGAGCAGTTTTGCAAGCAGTTCGGCACCATGTGGGATACCTCTGATTCCCGTTCCTGTCTGTTTCACTTTGTTCCCATCCTTGACCAATTCACATTACAAATGGCAAAGAGTTGAAGAATTGCTGTTGCCCGAAGTGTAAGGCTAGATTTGTAGTGTCCTAATGTGAGATTGAGAGAATTACGTCGGCTGCATCTTGACCATCACCCCAATGTGTCGGTAGGCTCCAAATGCGCAAATCAGTTGATGTTGGGGTCCCCTCTAGACGCGGGATTACGCGTTAAAAAGTTGGTGGGCTCCATAGCAATAACATTTTTCGTAGGCAGTCATTACCGCCACATTCGTTACACCATTCACTCAGCGGTTCGCATTTAAAACTTCAACGCTTAGAGGTAACCACAATGCGTCGAAACCTGAGCAAATTGATCGCACTTTTGGCGATTCTCTTATTCACTCTCTGCGTCGCACCAATCGCTTCGGCACAGCCTTGTTTTAGTGCGGCGGAACGCGAACGCGCGGAAAAAACGGCGCGTGTTTATCGCGAACCAGATCCAAACTACAATCCAGTACTCGGTTACAACACATCCAAGGGCCCGCGTAAAGGTTCACCCCCGGTTGGGCAGGATGGAGTCGCGTTACCCGTTACCTGTGTTGCTATGAGAAACGAGTCACCCGGCTCTGGCACGACACCAAAGTTTTACTGCACTGTTCCCGGCAATGTTGACGACAATGGCGAACCAGTTCGCTACAAAGTGAAGCCACACTTCAAAGGTCAATCACCCGACAAAAGAAACGGTGAAGTCTATGGTGAGTTTTTGTCTTCGCGCTTCTCGAAAGCTATGGGCTTCTTTGCCGACGATGAATGGGTTGCTGATGTGACATGTAACGATTGTGAGAAGAGCCTTACCAAGAACTTTCAGGGCGCACCTTTCTCGCCCTTCCAGCCAGCTGCTGGAATTGAACTCTCGCTCGCAAAAGGAATTGATACTAACTGCGACCACAAAGAATCCGGACCCATCGCAGGCTCTTTACAAAAGTTGCTCGCAAACGGCGCCTCGCGCGCTGAAATTGATGCATTCAAACTCTGGCTTGCGTTCATCGATCATGGTGACACGAAGACCGACAACCAAAGGTTTTCCTGTCTTGATTCGGAGAAGGATGGTAACAATCGCATCTGTAAACCCGGAGAGGCAGTCTTTTACGTCAGCGATATGGGTTCGACCTTTGGTTATTCCACCGCCAGTGAAAAGAAGGCACGCCTTGAAAGCTGGCGCAAGAAGGATCCAATTAAAGTGAGCGGTGGTACCTGCGAAAGTACGGCCAAGAGCATCGGTGATGCGAAAGTCACCGAGGCGGGCCGACAGTTGTTGGCACGTAATCTTCAGCGACTACTCGATGCTGAAGATAAAGATGGAACGATAACTAAAGTGTTTGCAGCTTCACGTAATGCTGAACGTGATCAACCGCCGAGGGAATGGACGGCGGAGTTTATTCGGAAGGCGCGAACGATCATCGATGCACGCTGCGGAAATTAGTCAGCTTCTTAGTGAACCCCGATGCCTCGGGGTAGCCACCAGATGCAACAGTCGACGAAGATAATTCATGGTTGGGTTGTTGCATCCGGTCGCTATCGCTCGCGGTTCTTTAAGATCTTTACGCTTTTGTGAAGTCGAACTGCGTGGAAACAAACCTGCATGAGTTCTGAAATCAACAATCAACGCAACAATCCCAATCTTAAGAAATCAAAACCTCGACACTTTTTGTCCTGGTCTGTGCTTAACCAGGACCTGTGTCAACTTGAGTTCTTCAAACGTGTTCTCGAAGAAGCAACCGACAAATCGACTCCGCTGCTCGAACGTCTAAAGTTCCTTTCTGTCTTCTCTTCCAACCTCGATGAGTTCTTTATGGTGCGGGTTTCCGGTATCAAGGAGATGCTTGATATCGAGGACATTCGACCAATGCCTGGCGAGTTGACTCCGTCTGAGCAACTCCTGGCTATTCGCAACCGAGTGCTTTCGCTCGTAGAAGAACACACCGCCTGTTTGCGAGAAGAAGTAATCCCACAACTCGCGTCGAAGGGTGTAGTGATCGCACCTTACAAGCAGCTTAGTAAATCTGAGAAAGCGGCACTGGCTCAGTATTTCATGAGGAACATCTTTCTGGTGCTTACGCCGCAGGCTGTCGATCCATCTCATCCATTTCCATATGTCTCGAATCGCAGTTTGAATATCGGACTAACGGTCGAGAGTAATCCTGGTGAAACGTTGGCTGGCTCGTACATTGAAGAAGAAACCAGGTTTGTACGTATCAAGGTCCCGCCCGTGGTGCCGCGACTCGTCCCGGTGAATGCGGAGAAGACAAAATTTACGCTCGTCGAAGAACTCATCGAAGCAAACATCCATCGGTTATTTCCGAGGATGAACCTCAGCAAAGGTCATTTCTTCAGAGTTACCCGTGATGCTGATGTAGAAATTCGCGACGATAAAGCGGCCGATCTTCTGCGATTGATCAAAGAGTCGCTGCGCGAACGTCGCTTCGGACTACCAGTACGCCTGGAAGTGTCGTCAACGATGCCGCGAGAAATGCTCGACTATTTGGTCCACCAGCTCAACATTGAACCTGCTGACGTGTACGAGATTGATGGACCCCTTGATGTGCCGGGATTGATGGAGTTGTATAGCGTCGATAGACCGGAATTGAAAGACAAGCCGCTGAAGCCGACTGTTCCCGCCACGCTCAGAAAGAAACAGTCGATCTTTGAGGCCGTGAAGAAGCAGGATCAAATGCTACATCATCCGTATAGCTCCTTCGAGAGCGTCACGGATTTCATCAAAGAGGCAGCCAGAGATCCACAGGTGCTCGCAATCAAGATGTGCCTGTATCGCACTGGGAAAGATTCCGCGATTCCGGACGCGCTGATTGAGGCAAGCGAAGCGGGCAAGCAAGTAACTGCGGTTGTTGAGATCAAAGCCCGCTTCGATGAAGAAAACAACATCGAATGGGCCAAGCGCTTGGCCGAGTCTGGAGTACACGTCGTTTACGGTCTTGTTGATCTCAAGACGCATAGCAAAGTTACGTTGGTCGTGCGCCGGGAGGAGAATGGTCTACAAACTTACACGCACATTGCTACGGGAAATTACAACCCAACGACGTCGAAGCTCTACACAGATCTTGGGTTGCTTACGAGCGATCCCGTAATCGGCGACGATGCGAGTGATTTGTTCAACTTCCTGACTGGCTTTTCGATGCAGAAGGAATACAGTCGCTTGATGATCGCGCCGGTAAATCTTCGTCGACGTATGTTGGACCTTATCGAACGTGAAACTAAACATGCTTCCAGCGGTAAGCCTGCTCACATCATCGCGAAGGTTAATCGGTTGACAGACCTCGACATAATCGAGTCGCTTTACCGCGCATCACAAGCTGGAGTAAAAATCGATCTCATCATTCGTGGCGCGTGCATGCTGCGTCCAGGGGTGCCCAGCCTGTCGCCAACTATTTCCGTGCGCAGCGTCGTCGGTCGCTTTTTGGAACACAGTCGAATTTTTTGTTTCCTGAATTGCGGTGAGGAGGAACTCTACATCGGATCGGCCGACTGGATGACGCGCAATC
>PSRF01000059.1 GCA_003175865.1 Blastocatellia bacterium | reverse complement strand
CTCGTGAGTTGAAACATTCGTTGAATGCTAAGATGATTACCTGCTCAGCATCTGGTCATGACCAAACGCACAAACCGTTCGCGACTCAAACATCCAAACCTTCTAAAAGAGCCACATCTTGTTAACGCCATCGCCAATGCCCGAGCTCGAGGCCGCAAAGTAGGCAATCGTGTCCTCCACGGCCACAAACGATTAAAACGGATTTCCCAATTGCCGACACTGGGAGGCATCTTTCTTTCGTTCTTAAAAATTGGACTAATCGGATTTGGCGGCGGACTTGCCGTAATTGCGCAGATTCGAAGTCTCGTAGTTAACAAACGCCGCTGGTTTACTGATCACGAATTTGCTGAAGCGTTCGCGCTTGCACAAAGCTTACCGGGCACCAGCGCCGGCAACGCTGCAACTTACATAGGTTATCGTCTGCGTGGCTGGCGAGGTGCGGCTGCTGCGATGGCTGCGTTCATTCTGCCATCGATGCTGATGATGATAATCCTCGCGATTCTTTATCGGCACCTGCGCACTTTACCCGATACCGATCGACTCTTCCACGGACTAAATGCAGCTGTGGTCGCGGTCATCGTTACTGCTGCCTGGCGAATCGGACGCAACACACTTGTCAAACCATGGCAGTGGTACATCACTGTATTGTCCGCCGCTGCCGTTGTCGTATTCAATGCAACTATTCTCGAGGTCATACTTGCCGCTGGTCTGATCGGTATCTACATCGACTCTTTCGGGGAACGACGTTGGCAGCGTTGGCGTCGTATTCGTCGACTTGCTGCACGACGGCGTGAACGACTGGCTGAAATTGCAGAAAAGAATTTTGTTGGCGGATACCTGACTCGTGCGATTGCCGAGGAGCGCGTTCGCCGGCTGCGTAATCACGAAAACGGAGACAACGAGCAGGGACCGCCAACGTTGAAATCATCCACCGTTTTCCTGGTTGCTATGCCAATTATGGCCAAGCTGAGCTTGCTCCTTGTGCTGGCGTCGGTCTTTCTTCGAATGGGCGCAGTCACTTTCGGCGGAGGGTTTGTCATGATTCCTCAGATTGAATCTGAGGTCGTCAGAACAAATCACTGGCTGACACCACAGGAGTTTGCCGATGCAACTGCATTGGGCCAGATTACTCCTGGTCCGGTTCTGATAACAGCTACCTTCATTGGGTATCGTGTGGCGGGAACACTCGGCGCACTGGTTGCGACAATTGCAGTTTTCCTGCCTGCGTTTGTGATGACATTGGCTGCCGGATCTTCGTTGCGCAGATTTCGTGCGAACCGGCAGGTACAAGCCTTTCTAAGAGGCGTTACACCTGCTGTTGTTGGTCTGTTGGTTGCTGCGGCGTGGAGTATTGGTCATGCGGGTATTCACACGTGGCTAGGCCTAACAATTTGTATTATCGCGGCAGCAATCCAGTTACGATTTCGGATGAATCCTTTTTGGGTAATTCTTGGAGCAGGTGTCGTGCGATTTCTATTTGGAGTATTGCTGGGGATGTAGAGATTAGAACAGGGGCGGAGCGACTCTTCCAACTTTGATCCATCCGAACGTAGTCAGTGCAGTCGCTTCGCTCGTGTTCTAACTGCGGTGACCCTCTAGCGTGGAAAGGACTCTTCATGGACTTTCGTGTCTTTCTAACAACCTTTGGCGTCATTTTTCTCGCCGAGATGGGTGATAAGACGCAGCTGGCTGCGATGACAATGTCTGCGCAAACAAGAAAGCCTTGGGCCGTCTTCATCGGAGCGAGTTTGGCGCTTGCTGCTGTATCTGCACTCGGTGTTGTAGTCGGGAGTGTGATCGGTAATTACGTTCCACTTGAATGGGTAAAGCGAGTTGCCGCCGGCGCTTTTATCGTTATTGGAGTCCTGATGTTGATGAACAAGTTTTGAAGCAGCAGAGGCGCGAAGTCAGCGCTCCACTGGAGAACCTATGCCTCAAACTCCCCACATCGAACGTCATTTCACTTCCGGCGAAGTCGTGCGCGACATCGTGATCGGAATGTCAGACGGCTTGACTGTTCCCTTTGCTCTTGCGGCGGGTCTGACCGGCGCTGTGAGTTCTACAGGAATAATCGTCACTGCCGGTTTAGCAGAGATTGCTGCTGGCTCGATTGCGATGGGACTCGGCGGCTATCTTGCAGCAAAGAGTGATTCTGAGCATTACACCAAAGAGCGTGAACGAGAGAAGCGCGAAGTAGCAGAGATTCCGCACGAAGAAATGCGAGAAGTCGCCGAAGTTTTTCAAGCGTACGGTCTTACCGAAGACGAGACCTGGCCCATCGTGCAGGCGTTGCGCCGTCAACCGAAGAATTGGATTGATTTCATGATGCGATTTGAGCTTGGGCTAGAAAGACCTGATCCGAAACGGGCACTAACGAGTGCACTAACAATTGCGGGGGCATACGTCGCGGGTGGATTGATACCTCTCGCTCCGTATATTTTTGCCAGGAATGCATCCAGTGCATTACTGCTGTCTGTAGTGCTTACATTGGCAGCACTGCTCGTCTTTGGATTCGTGAAAGGACGGTTCACTGGAACTCGACCGGTGCGGAGTGCGTTGCAGACGGCATTAATAGGAAGTGCTGCTGCCGGAGCAGCCTTTGCAATCGCCCGATTGATTAGCGCCTAACTCCTTGGAGTGCTGCGGCCCGGCGCCGCTTTGTTACAGCGATACTTTAGTTTGCGCCAGAGTCCACATAACAAAGCGGCGCCGGGCCGCCGCACTCCAAGGAGTTACTTCCTTGCGAGGACGACGGGTGCTTGCTCAGCAGCACGCATCTTTTCGTAGAAGCTGCGAACCTTTTGATAATCACTCGCCGGAATCACCGAAGACTTTTGCGACAGCGCACGTTTAAAAATCAACTCACCACTCTTCACTTCGTAGGTTGTTTGGTAGGAACCAAACGCCGCATCGAGTTTGACAGGATCGGGCAGCTCATCAACATCAAATCCCGCCGGCAATTTGAAATGCGCTGTCTCAGTAAAGCTGCGTGGACTCAAGACGATTGGCGCCTGACGAGTGGCTTCAGTAAGAGACAGTGCTTCACGTCGCGAGACAATGGCTGGCTTAAAAACAAGTAAGCGGTTCTGCATCAGTTGCCCATACCGATCCACTGAGAACTCGACGTCTAATTCAAATCGTCCGTCGTTAGTCTCATCGTTGGGAACAAGCTTCGAGACTTTCGCCGCGGTTGCGCCACGACTAACCCAATCTTCGATAACGTCTCGGTATTCTGCGCTGGAAAGACTTTTGAACTCTCTTCGAGCAGCAACCGCCGCTTGACCAGTAAAGCGTTCTTTGACGACTGCTGTAATAGACCCGTATTCATCCAAAGTGACCTCGGCTTCACGCGTTAACACACTCGATTCAGGAGGCAAACTCGGCATTCGCTCGAGCGTTCCTGCATCGCCGGCAATGATCAGTGCATAGCTGTCCTGCTCTACGTTCGGCAGATCGCCAACTGGCGTGTGCTCGTCAGTGGCATCGAAAATAAGCAGACGTCCAAACGTGGGATGTTGAATGACTGAAGGTACTTTTGTTTCGTCGCTAATCTTTACGGCGATAATGCAGTGATTGAATTGTAACGGTGAAGCCCACTCGGCGCGCACGTAGGTTGGATCGCCGAGATAAATCGCTACGGGATAGGCAGTGATGTCAATGGCTTTGAGCATCGACCGCATCAAGTTCGCTTTGTCTTTGCAATCACCGTACGCTTTGCTCAGAACCAGTGGAGCTGCGTGTGGCCGATAACCGTTGCCGCGTCCGACTCCGATATCGATGGAAATATATTGCAGGCTTTGGACAAACCGACCAATCGCCTTGATTTTGTCCAACTCAGTTTTGGCGTTGGCTGTCAGTTCTTTGGCCTTGGCTGTCACCGTGGCGTCTGGGATTACCTGTGGATCGTGAAGTTGAGTGGCCCAACGTGAGACCTGGGACCATGTTTCGAAAACGTTCGAGTTCTTAGTCAAGCCACTGTCAGCAGGGAAATAGGAAATGGCAATGATAGGAACCAGGCTGCTTGTTGACGGACTTGATGGCTCAGGTCTAACCGGCGACAGATTCTGCAACTCCCAGGTGTAGTTTGAACCACTCGTCGTCGGTTCAATCTTCGTATGATTAAACGTGATGCTCGTTGCGCTCCAACCGTTCGGCAAAGTCAACGTGTAGCGTGAAGCAAGCGATGGGAGGCGATTTTGAAAGCGCCAGATATCCTGTCCAAATAAGGGATGTTCTTCGGAACTCGATTCAAAACCAAATACGCTGCCAGCGTCAGCCTCACGGGCGCCGTCGATAATCTTGACTCGATACTCATTGTAAATGTCATTCGGGTCAGACATCTGGTCCAACGTGTCATCGTTACCAAACTTTCTAACCGATCCGTTTGAACGAATGAGCCAGGCGTGCAATTCCTTTACTCTTCCGGCTTTGGTTAAATAAGGCTCAGAAGCAGACGCAAATCCGCGACCCTCCCTCGTAAGCACTCGAACCGCAAACCTCGTGACTGTAGTTACCTTACCATCACTATCAACGGACACTGCTTGCTCGTTTCGCAGAATCACCGCCGGCACATCTCGATCGTAAGGTGGATTTGTGAGGGACGCTGCCTGCTGTAGCCACTGCGGAACTTCATCACCGGGTTTAGCAGCTACGTTGATTGTGAGAACTACTGACCCAAATAATGCGAAGACAAGATTTTTGATCATCTCAGCTCCAGAACGTTTGTTCGCAACTATTGTGGTGAAGCTGCTGCTGTCGCTTGCTTCAGCGTAATCGTGTGATTGTCTGCTGTGTTCAAATCATCAAACAGACGCTTCACCTGCGGGTATGAAGACGTAGGAAACATGAGCACGCCACCACCACCAAAGTAGAAACTTCGTTTGGCTACCAGCCTTTTGTTGTCCTGGGTGACACCCATCATCGGCTTGTACTCGCTGATATTGCCAGCGCGAAACGGTGCTGGCGCATCAGCATTATCTAGTGAGAAGCCCGCTGGCAATTCAATCGTTACTTCGTCATCTTCAGACCACGGAAATGAGAAGTAAACCGGGTATTTACGTGCGGTGCTCGTAAACATCGCAGGTATGCCATGCACAAAAAACGCCGGCTGCAGAAACAGGCGTTTTCCGGTGCGCTGTGCATAACCGGGAACCTTGATGTGGTAGGAATAAATAAACGGCTTATCTGGATCAGTTACGTTCTCAATTTTGATATCAGTTAACTCAGCAGTGCTCATGCGCTCTTTCACACTTTCCTTCAGAGTGTCTTCACGCTGAGCAGGGGAGTCGTCATCGTTGTCTTCCTTGATCTCCGCAGCGAGATGGCCGGTGTACTCGATGCGCACGCTGCCCTCTAACGTTCCATCTTCGCTCAGACGTAAAACTGCGCGTCGCGTTAGCTTGGATTTTTCAGGCGGCGATAATGGAGTCTTTACGAAAACAGGCGTCTTCGGATCCGGTATCAGCGTTTGCTGGTCTTCTTCTTGCCAACGCAACATGCCGAAAGGCACATACTTACTCGCAGGGTCAAAAAACTTCCAGTTATCGCCGACTTTGACAGCTACATTGTAAATGTTGAGTTGGAAATCATCGATGGAATGACTATCGAAGAACCATTCGCTACGATCAGATGTGCGAGTAACGCGTGACTCAAATCCAGCAGCTGTCGCCATCGCTGTAAACAGAATATCGATGTCCTGACCTGTACCAAATCCTCGTTTCAAAACATCTGCTGCATTTTTGTTCTCCTTCATCTTTGCGCGTTGCTCTGGTGTGAGTCCTTCCGCATCATCGTAGATGTTTCTTATCTTCGCTCGACAAAAATCGAACAAGCGTCGCAATTTGTCTTCCGGCGAAGTCGCATCGCCGATTGCTTCCGCAGTTGCTTTTTTGATGTCGTCGTTAACTTTGAGGGCGGATTTGTAATCTTCGTAAGTTTCCCGTCCTAGTTGTGAATACAGCTGGTCTGGCTCGAGTGGTTGGCGATCGGTGTAGTAAACCAACATCCATGCGCGCAACTCATCTTCGGGCGGCATGCGCGGTTCTTCATGAAATGCCGGCACGTTTGACATCGTCGTGCTGTAGTATCCGTCCTTCTCCTTCACAAAAG
>PSRF01000405.1 GCA_003175865.1 Blastocatellia bacterium | reverse complement strand
TACTTCCCGCGCATTAGCTTGACTGGTCTGCTTGGATTTCAAAGTGACCAGCTGTCGAATTTGTTCAGTGGACCGAGTCGTGCGTGGAGCTTTGCGCCTCAGATCAGTCAGCCCGTATTCACCGCGGGCCGGCTCAAATCCGACGTGAAACTCGCAAAAGCAAATCGGGAAGTCGCTCTCGTCCAGTATCAACAAACAATTCAAAACGCATTTCGAGAAGTTTCGGACGCTTTGGTTGAATATCGCAAAGTTAAGGAGGTTCGCGCACAGCAGGAATTGTTAGTTGACACCCTGAGAGCGCGAGCTCGCATTGCTTATCTCAGATACGAGGGTGGGATCGACTCATTACTCAATGCGCTTGATGCTGACCGTGACCTGTTTGATTCTGAACTAGATCTCGCGCAAGCAAAACGCAATGAACTGTTGTCGATTGTCCAACTCTACAAAGCTCTGGGAGGCGGTTGGCAGTAACTCGAGCATTAATCAGGAAAGGAAACGAAAGAATGACCAAGAGTTTAGATTCGTATGTGACGTTGGGTCGATCCGGACTGCGAGTGAGTCCTCTATGTCTCGGCACGATGACATTCGGCACTGAGTGGGGCTGGGGCTCGGAAGAGAGCGTCGCGCAACAAGTGTTTGATAAGTACATCGATGCTGGTGGCAATTTCATTGATACAGCCAATGTTTATACAGAAGGTCACAGTGAGGAGTTGCTGGGAAAGTTCATCGCCGATACCGGCGTAAGAGATCGTCTAGTGTTAGCCACAAAGTTCACGTTCAACCCTGAGCCTGGAAATCCAAACGGTGGCGGTAACGGTCGTAAGAACATCTATCGTTCGATTGAAGATTCATTGAGACGACTCAAGACAGACTATATCGATCTCTACTGGCAGCACGCGTGGGACACAGTCACGCCTGTTGAGGAAGTAGTTTCAACTCTTAATGATTTGGTACATGCGGGGAAGATTCGTCACTATGGTTTCTCGGATACACCGGCGTGGTACGTTGCGCGCGCAAAAACGATCGCGGAGAAGGATGGCAAGGATGGTCTAATTGCACTTCAGCTTGAGTACTCACTCGTCGAGAGAAATATCGAACGTGAATACGTGCCCGCGGCGCAAGAGCTTGGCCTTGGTATTACTCCGTGGAGTCCTCTTGCTGGAGGGTTTCTTACTGGTAAGTACAAACAACGCGGAGAGACTGGTGAAGGACAAGGTCGGTTAGAAATTACAAAGGAAGCGGGCAATCCAATTTTTCACCGATTCACGAATCGCAATTGGGAAATCCTCAAAGTATTGGTGGATGTCGCGAATCAACTCGAACGGCCGCCATCCCAAGTCGCTTTGAATTGGGTTTCGACTCAGCCTGGTGTGACGTCAACAATCATTGGCGCTTCGAAAGTATCGCAGCTGGAGGACAACCTTCGTTATGCAGAATTCGAAATACCGGCGGAGTTACGAAAGCGACTGGATGAAGTGAGCGCGATTGAACCGTTGCATCCTTACGGTTTTTACACGCCACCATTTCAAGGATGGATCAGTGGTGGTACTGGCTTGGAACCGTGGGCACCCAGTCGCGTCTACGAAGCTCCTTCGAGGGAAGTGTTTGGAGTTAAAGCGGCGGCGGCTAGCGAATAAAAGAGCTGCGGTCATACCAGCTCGCAGTACTAAGTGTAAAAAGGATACCACCGGCTTGTCTGGTGGTGGCTCATGCTCGCTGCTACACAAACCGGCGACAAAAAGATTGAGATGCCACGGGCTTGCCCCGTGGAGTTTCACGTTGCCTTCTCCACACGGGCGGATCGCCGATAACGTGACACTCCACCACGCAGGGTGGTGGCATCGAAATAGATGTCGGCCCAATTTTCTGTAGCGATGAGCATGAGCCACCACCGGACAAGCCGTTGGTATCCTGATTTTCTTCTTAGGTTCTGCAGTTGGTGTTTCTCAAAACGCAGCTAAACCTTCCGCATGGACTCACCCGATCAGCTGACGGTCTGTTCGAGACGATCCAGGTAAGCTTCATAATCGGGCAACTTTGGCTCGTACTGTTGAGACATCAACGGTGAAGAGATCATGAAATCTGCCGATGATCGATTGCACGCAACAGGAGTGTTCCAGACGACGCTAATCCGTAGCAACGCTTTGACGTCCGGATCGTGCGGATGTGGTTCAAGTGGATCCCAAAAGAAGATCAGAAAATCGATGAGCCCTTCTGAGATCTTGGCTCCTATTTGTTGATCGCCACCAAGTGGACCACTTTGGAGTTTCACTACTGGAATTCCAAGTTCTTCTTCGATCAACATACCGGTCGTTCCGGTAGCGAATAGTTGGTGTTCAGCGAGTAACACGCGGTTGTAGCGAACCCACTCGAGCAGGTCCTTCTTTTTGTTATCGTGTGCGACAAGCGCTATGCGTTTCTCCGGTTTCATGAACTTCCTCCTTGATCGGTAGATGCCGAACTTCCAACAATCACTGTTAACTCTTAATTAAATGTCATCCGGTTTGATTAGTTTAATAAGAGCCTTCTAAACTGGAACGAGATTCTCCGCCATGCCTTAGATATTCCATGAGACGAATCGCAATCTTATTTCTGATAGCTCTGTCTGCTGCGGTTGCACGATCGCAGACAGACGGAGTTGATCCAGATGTCCGTCTCGAAGTTTCTGTTTTAGGAAACCAAACAGAGTTTCGCATCGGAGAAACGATCCCGTTACAACTCGCCTTCAGTAGTAAGCTGAAGGATCGCTATCAAATCAACATGGCCCAATACGATCGCAGTGGTCGTATGAATTATGAAAAGTTCAATCTCTCTCCAGCCGATGGCTTTGTTGATCCGTTGCCGAGTTCCAAATGGGGAATGGGCGGACTCACAAACTTTCAATTTCTTACCCCAGAGCATTGGACAATAAAGCTCAATCTCAACGAATGGGTGCGCTTCACTCAGGCGGGCGAGTTTCGATTAGTGGTTTTTAGCGATCGTGTAGGAGTTCGCGATCCGGCAAAGTCTGGTGGAACCTCGGACATCAAAGTTCAATCAAACGAAATCAAGTTGAAGATCATTGAGGCCACTGCTGAGTGGCAAAAGGAAGTGTTCAATAAGGCTGTCGCGGCTTTGAATGCACCAGAACCGAGGCCAATACCGGATCGTGAACGTTATTTTGCAGCGAAGCGCGAGGCAATCGAGACGCTCCGTTTTCTTGGCACTGTCGATTCGACGCGAGAGTTAGCAAAACGCCTGACTGGCGATCCAGACGACACCCTGAAATATGTTTGTAGTCTTGGCTTAATCGCATCACCACAACGCGATGTTGCAAGAACAACTCTCGCCAAAGAACTTGCTGATCCCGATCATGCGATCGATGGCACTTTCCTATATACGTTTCGAATGGTGAGTGCAGAGGCTGGTGAAGTAAACGCAAATTGGCGTGAGGAACAGCACCTGGCGCTTGAAAGTTTAATAAATGCTTTGCCGGCGAAGAGAGGAAAGGCTCTGTCTATAAGTCTAAGCACGGCGGTAAACGAGGCTTGGAATGATGACACATCGCCGCAGCGCATCACGGATGCATTGGTTAAGCAATTAGTTTCCTTATTCGACCAACTGCCGTTAAATGAACAAAACATGCTACTGGATGATCGCTGGAGCAAGATCGCCGGTCCAGCGATGCTTCCACTGTTGCGCAAGTATGCTCAGCGCTATCGTGACTTTCCTGAGATGCGCGAGTCTAATGCTTACGACACACTTCGGCTTAGTGGAAATGCACTGCGGCGTTGGTATGAGTTGGATCCAGTCGGTGCAAGGCCCGCGATAATCGCCGAGATATCACGGCCGCGTCCGCGTTTCGACGCTCGTGTGCTTGGCATGCTCCCTGACAAAACCTGGCCGGCAGTGGACACCGTCCTGGCGGAACACCTTGCTTCAGGTTCTGACTTGGACGGTTCATCAAATCTGGCATCTTTGATCGCACGTTATGCCACCGACGCAATCCTGTCACAGGTAACAGACAGGCTTGATCCGAAGATTGGTAAGTGGGCATGTTCAATTCAAAACCCACTGCTGGCTTATGTTCTTCGCGTAAACCCCGATGTTGCTCGGCCGCGAATTGAACGAGCCATTGCCGCACGCGGTCAAAACTTTACTGCCTGCAACCACGAACTATTTCAGATCGTTTCGCAAATACACTACGACCCTGTTCTTGAAGACATTGGAATTCGCAGTCTCGATGATTCGGATCCAGAAGTGGCAATGACTGCGGCAACCATGTTGGGCCAGTTCGGTTCGCAAGCGGCGGAGAGCGCCCTATGGCGTCGCTTTGAAACTTGGAGTCAGCGGTGGGTTGGTCATGAGTCAGAATTGGACCTCACCCTTGGAGATCGGAGCGATGAGCGAAGATATCAACTCGGTTTAGGACAAACGCTTGTTCAAGCGATTGCGACTGGTCGGTCCTGGTTTTCCGATAAATCGAAATTGGACCGACTGACTGGAATGTCAGATGTTCGGCAGGTCAGGGCGTATGTTGAGACTGATCTGGCGCAATGGGAGAAGCCGGCATTCACTATTTCGCTGAATTTCTCTTTCAATCAGTTCCACGCAGACGTCGCCCAGTACGAACTTCACTCTTTAGATGACCTCAAAAATAAGCTCGTACAGTTTCCGAGGGGATCGAACTTCATGTTTTCTGTTCCAACTGGCGGATCGTCTAACAATGAATCAACGGTAGCTGAAATTCGCGACTTCTTGACCCAGCATGGGTTCACGATAGTCGGACCGTAGTAGTTCCCCTACTTATAAAGGAGTTGAATATGAACGACACCAGACAAAAGTCTGCGATTCTGATTCTGCTCGTATGTGTCATAGTTTTTGGAATCGGTTGGACGCAAAAACAAAAGGAGAAAGAACCAGTGAAGGAACCAGCTCAAGTCAAATTCATAAATCGCTCGCCGGTCGGCTATTCAAATGTTGTTGAGGTGCGAGGTGGCCGCACGCTTTACATCGCCGGACAAGTTGCAGTTGATCAGAAAGGTGCGCTAGTCGCCCCCGGTGATTTTCGCGCGCAGTCGAAGCAGGTATTCGAAAATCTCAAGGCGCGTTTGGCAGAGGCTGGAGCAACGTTCAATGATGTCGTTAAGCTGAATTACTATGTCACCGATGCTTCTGACGTTCAGGCACTGCGCGACATTCGAAATAATTACGTCAACACCGAGCACCCGCCCGCAAGTACGTTGGTGGTTGTGAAACAGCTGGTGCGCGAAGAGTACCTGCTCGAAATCGAAGCGATTGCGGTTGCGCAGGACTGATCAAGTTAGAACAGGAGCGAAGTGACTGATTAAACTTGAGTCCTGGTTTCCTGAGTTAAAGAGATTGGTATCCACTCACTGCCGAAACTGGAAAAAGAATCCGGACACCACCTGCTTCAGCAGCGTGGAGCTTCAACTTCTCGCTACAACAGGCAGCGCGAAACGCAGAGATACCACCTGCTTTAGCAGTGTGGAGTTTCAA
>PSRF01000105.1 GCA_003175865.1 Blastocatellia bacterium | reverse complement strand
CGGAACTCGATGGACAGTCGGTTATCACCAATACCGACTTGATCACGTTGACAGTCACGGTGACCGATACCTACGGACGTTATGTCTCAGGCTTGAGCAAGAATGCGTTTTCCGTGTTTGACGAGAAACAGCAACAGGAAATCACATACTTTAGCGACGACGATTCGCCCGTTTCTGTCGGAGTAATTTTCGATGTCTCCGGGTCGATGAGTGGCGACAAAGTGAAGCGTGCTCGTGACGCACTGAGCAAATTCATTCAAACCAGTCACGATTCAGATGAGTATTTTCTCATTGCCTTCAACTCGCGCGCGCAATTGTTATTGGACAAAACTCGCGACGGCAACGCAGTTCTGGATAAACTCACCTTTGTCGATACCAAGAGTCAAACCGCTCTTTATGATGCCTGTTACCTTGGTGTTGAAAAGGTGCAGCGCGGGGCACATCCTAAACGGGCACTCCTGTTGATTAGCGACGGACAGGACAACGACTCTCGGTACACGTTCAACGAGTTGAAGAAGCTTTTGAAGGAATCCGATGTAACGCTTTACGCTATCGGTATCCTGAGCGGAAGTGACGCGGGCAGCTCCCTTGGAATGGAAGGTCAGGGGATACTTGACGAACTTGCTGGTGTTTCCGGGGGCAAGGCGTTTTTTCCGCGATCTGCCGCTGAAATGGACGACATTTTCGAGCAAATTGCACTTGAGCTCCGGCACCAATACTCAATTGGGTACAAGCCGGAAGCGTTCGTAAACGACGGAAAATGGCATCGCGTGAAGGTAAAAGTAACCCCGCCGAGAGGTCTGCCGCGATTGTTTGTTCGTTCAAAAGAGGGTTACTACGCTACAGCCGGAGCCCGTTAGGGTCTGGTTTACCGGCAACGCTGAAACGCTTTCTCAGCATCTGTTTAGTGTGCGCATCGTCGCGGATTTGATGCGGCGCTGTTTGCCCCAGCCTGACGCGGTGATCGTTTCTAACTGAGACTCTCCTGACGCTCCGCTTCCCGTGGCAGGGTATGCGGGGCGTTTCATGTAAACTGGGAGTGCAGGCGTCCCATCCGATACGCTATCAGTAAATCGAAGTAGACTAATAATCAAGGTTTGTAATGAAGATCGGTCAATCATCTCCGTTTAACCTCAACAGACGATCAATCACCATTGCTGTTTCAATAGTGGCGATTTCAGCATCGCTACTCAGTTCAGTCGTTGCTTCCGGACAGGGCGTAGACGCTCGACCACGAACCATTCAAGCAGCAAAACCGACAGCGTCGCCGACTCCGGCTCCGAAACCGGCGCAAACTGCCGCGACGCCAACCCCTTCGCCAACGCCAGCTGAAACGCCAAGGCAGGAAGGCGTCGATCGAATCGCGCCGACGCTCGGTGCGCCGCCGCCGCCGCCAAAACTCAAGCCAACGCCAACCCCGGAACCACCGAAAGAGATCGAACAGGGCGACATCCTTAAGTTCAACGCGGAGTTGGTGAACCTACATGTGCGCGTAATCGATCGCAACAACCGGCCCATCGAGAATGTGACTAAGAATGAGTTCCACGTTTTCGAAGACGGCGTGCCGCAATCGATCGAATATTTCACGACAGAAGAAGTACCTATCAGTTATGGCCTCGCGGTCGACACCTCGGGTTCGCTGCGTTCACAACTGCAAAGCGTTATCGACGCGGGCAAGACAATCATCAACAGCAATAAGCCTGGAGACGAAACTTTTCTCGTCCGCTTCATCAGCAGTGACAAGATTGAAACTGTTCAGGATTTCACTTCAAACAAGGATCTGTTGCTCGACGGTATAGACAGTTTCTATGTCGAAGGTGGACAGACAGCCGTGATTGATGCGGTGTACCTGTCAGCGGAACACGTTGCCGAATATAGGAAGGGCGACGAGAGTGACAGACGTCGACGAGCACTAATCGTGATTACGGACGGTGAAGACCGGAACAGCTTTTATAAACAGGAACAGTTGTTTTCTCGATTGCGCGAAGATGATGTTCAGATCTTTGTCATCGGCTTTATCAACGAGCTCGACAAAGATGCTGGGTTCATCAGAAAGAGCCCACGGGATAAGGCAGTCAGTCTTCTGAACAAATTGGCCACTGATACTGGCGGTCGCGCATTTTTCCCGGAGTCACTTTCAGAACTGCCTCAGATTGCGAATGAGATTGTCCGTGATTTACGGACGCAGTATGTGCTGGCCTACGACCCCACCAACAAAACCGCAGACGGCTCGTATCGAGCTATCAGAGTGACAGTTGATCAGCCAGGTGGTTCAGATAAACGAATTGCACTCACAAGGAGTGGACGGTTGGCGCGTCGTGAGACTCAAGGTGGGCCAAAGACACCAGCGGTTCGGCTGCCCGCGTCATCAACTTCCAATACCACTACAAAGAAGCCTTGATGAGTCAGTGTGTCCGTTGTCAGTGGTCCGTTGCCGATAGTAACAACGAGCTACTGACAACGGACAAACATTCACTTTAGCCGCGAGGCGCTCGTACCACTTCCAAAACCTCCTGCATTTGAGCGTCGCGCGCGTTGCTTTTGCGCATCATCTCTTCCAACATCAACTCACTCTTCAGATTCACTTTGAAGTCTTGTTCCGCTGCCAGCCGATCTTTTTCCGCTGCGCGGTTCTGCGACATCATGATGATCGGCGCCTGAAGTGCTGCAGTCATTGACAACATTAGATTGAGAAGAATGTACGGGTAAGGATCAAACTGAGCGCCATTTTCGCCATGACCATAGCGATAGAGAACTAGCGAATTCACCAACATCCAAATAGCAAGGAAGGTGCAGTAAATAAAAATGAATGTCCACGAACCCCCAAACGATGCGACCTTATCTGCTATTCGTTGACCAAGGGTAGCTCTTTCTTCCATCTCGACGTTGATGTTTCTGGTAACACGCTGCGAGACAAGCAAGTTCGTCTTGCGCATGCGGGCACCAATTTCACAAATCACATCGATGGCAACATCAGGATGTTGAAGTAAGAATGATTGAAAGTCGTCGCTACTCAAGCGGTGCAGCTCGATATCCGTTATGGCAGTCGCATTTGTCGAACGGGCTCCGCGGTCCAACACTGCCAGTTCGCCAAAGAACTCTCCGTTCTCCAATTCTGCCAACGTTACTGGCTTAACATCCTCATCAAGTACCCATAGTCGAACCGAACCGGAATCCACTACATATAAAGCGTCACCACGATCGTTTTCGTTAAAGATCGTGTCGCCCGCTTTAAAGTTAACCTGTTCCACTGCCTCTGCGAGTTTCTCCAGTTCGTGTGGCTCTAGACGCTTGAAAAGTGAAACACGGGAAAGACTTTCCGCCTCATGACTGAGTGCCTCTGGGGACATAGAATTTCTTCTCCTTGTCGTATTAGAAGGATGAAAGAGAACTTAAACGAGGCGTTTCAAAACCTCTTCTGACAAGCCGAACGGGTCTGTAGCTGGCGTATTCTTGGACTTCCGTTCGACAATCTGCACGAGTTCCAGAACGGAACTCCCCAATTCCTCGTCATCAGAATTAACTTCCACACAGGCAGGTGAATCGAAGGGAGTAACAAAAAGATAGCGTGGCACATTCGACTCGCCCGGCGCTTCTGCTGGTCCAAGAATGATCAAGTTGTTTTTCCACCGAGCATATCTGTGTGCGGATCCAAGTTGACGCTCCCAGTGCAACTCGCCGCTTTTAGAGAGTTGCTGCAGCGTCACAATCAAACTGCGCAGCCGTTCAGTTATATTGGGGTTCCTGGTCATATGAGTCAGCTCCTGCCGCGAGACTTTACATCATTCTGGTTGCATAAACTGAAAAAAAATGAAGACTAGCGCCAGGTCAACACCATCCCGAGTGCGGCCGTAAACATCAACAGAGCGGCCAAGCCCCCGAGAACGTTTTCAATCCAATTATTAATCTTGTTGCCCATTACCCGACGGTTGTTGGTAACCATCATGATGATAACCAACAGCGGAGGGGACATGAGTCCATTTATCACCGCCGTCCAGAATAAGGCGGCTATGGGATTGATGCCCGTGAAATTCAACAGTATGCCGACGAGAGTTGAGGCGGCGATTACTGTATAGAACTGCCGGGCTTCGCGCGGCTTATGATCAAGACTGCATTCCCAACCAAAGGTCTCAGCCACAGCGTATGCAGACGAGCCAGTCAACACGGGAACAGCCAGAAATCCGGACCCAATCAATCCAAGTGCAAAGAGTAAGTAGGCAGCATTACCAGCAAGGGGTCGAAGCGCCTGGGCTGCTTCCGCTGCAGTTCGAATATCCGTCTTACCCGCGGAATGAAGGGTCGCCGCTGATGCAAGGATCACAAAATAGAAAACCAGGTTGCAGAAGAACATCCCGATGTTTGTGTCCCACGCCGCAGCTTTTAATTCAGCATACGTCGCACCACGTCGTTGTCTCAACGTCTTTCGCCCAAGTTTAATCTCTTCTTCAACCTCTTGACTTGCCTCCCAAAAAAACAGGTAGGGCGAAATGGTAGTTCCCAGGATTGCAACGAGAGTTACGAGATACCGATTGTCGAGACTGAAATGCGGAATGAATGTGGCCCGCAAAACCGTGGGCCATGGCGGATGTGCGAGGAAGGCCGCTCCTATATACGCGAACAAGGTAAGCGCCAGCACTTTAAATACACGGCTAATTAAGCGATATGAACCCCAGATTTGAACTACGACTATTAACAAAGCGACGGGAATTATCAGCCATGTTGTTGGTATCGGAACTAATAGGTTGAGTGCTGCAGCTATGGCGCCCAGATCAGCGCCTGCGTTTAGAGTATTCGCAATTACGAGTCCGACGACAGCGGGATAGAGGATCTTGCGGGGGTAATGGCTGCGCAGCACACCTGCCAATCCCATTCCCGACACCAGTCCAATCTTTGCGCAGAGAAACTGGATAACGGCCATCAGTGGAAAGGTGACGACGGCCGTCCATAGTGTGGCAAAGCCTAAAGAGGCGCCTGCAGTTGTGTATGTGCCAATGCCAGAAGGATCATCATCGGCAGCGCCGGTTGTTATTCCGGGACCTAGATCGGCAACGAACTTTCGGAGATCAAAGGTCTCGTCGGCGGTTCTCTTTCTTTTCGATCGTGCTGTCGTAGTGGCTTCCGAAAATCAGTTGGCTTTCGCCTCTTTCAAGTACTTCGCGCCATGACGAGTTGTTGCCTCTTCGATTGAGTGCGTTGCCGTCAGATTCTCGTCCTTCTTCGCAAGTTCGATCAGTTTCTTGAAGTGTTCCCTTAGTACCTTGATTTCAGCTTCAGTTAAATCCTCGACATCAATCAATCGGTTGCTCGCTCCGTCTAACGCCGCCACAATCTCATTAAGTTTTAAATGAATTGCGAGTGCATCCTTGTTCTGTGTGCGCTGGATGAGAAAGACCATTAAAAAAGTAACTATGGTTGTTCCAGTGTTAATGACGAGCTGCCAGGTATCAGAATAACCGAATATTGGACCAGTGATGGCCCAAACTACAACGACCAACAACGCAATGATGAAAGCACTAGATGTTCCCGTGGCCTCAGTCGCCTTGTACGCCATCTTCTCGAGAAACATTCCGACCGCGCTGCGTTTGCGTCGAACCATATGACGACCCCCCTCCAGATCAAAAATCGATTGAAATTCCGAGTTGTGCTCCAACACGCGGACTGGCAGCAAATCTTCCCGCCACTATCCCAAAATCGAACGTCATATTCCTTCGCAATGAATAGTTTCCACCCACCATCGTCTGCAGTTGGCCCTTCGAAAGCTCGAAATTCTTCGTCTCTGCTCCCACTAACTCACTCCAAGGTCTAACTTTGGTGTAAACTGACGGACCAGTGATCCTCTTCCAGTAAATACCGTGCCACGAGTTTTAATGCCCTCAACTCGGTTGTTTCGTTACCTGATAGCAGGAGTCCTCCATTCAACCCCAATATATTCTTGTTGGATAGATGCTTCTGAAGGACACCGTTAATGTAGTAATCAGCGAGACCGGAACCAAGTTGACGCTTGACGCTGCCCGTTGGTAGTTCCACGTTCATCGAAATCGTCAGCGCCGGCCAGCGCGATTCCTTTTTCTCTCTATGAAAGTTGTACTTGAGTGAAAAGTTGGCATCGCCGTTTCCAGTGACCCTGCGTTGGATGTCGTCCGGCGAGTTCGTGAGAGTAATGATGGGGACCTCAATCCCTATCTCAACGGTTTCAAACAAACCGTAGTCTACCTCGAAATCCGCCGTGTTCTGCTTGAGATTCGGAAAGCTTGATCGTTGCAGGACGTCGTACTCATTGCTGAATTCAAAATGAAAGTGATGTCTAGGAGTGGTGTCAGTATCATCCGTTACGAAAGGCTGTTGAGCAAAGGCAGGTGCTGAAACTACGAAGACTAAGAACAGTGTGACAACTCCAAACCGAACAAAACTGCGTTTCACCGGTTCGGTTCGTTTAGTTTGCATCGCGTCAATTTACTGGGCTCGCGAAGATTCGGGAACAATAGTTTGGTGAGGACTTATGAGACAAGCTATTTCGCTTTGACGGAGCCGCTAATTTTTTTGCGCGTCGTTTCGCCCGTGTGAAGGACAGGCAGGCCAACATCGACATCTGCATGCGGCTGTGGAATGACATGCGTAGCAACTACTTCACCGACTCTCCTGGCCGCAGCAGCTCCAGCATCTACAGCGCTTCGCACAGCGGCCACGTCGCCTCGAACAATTGCAGTAACAAGACCGGCATCGATCTTTTCCCAGCCGACAAGTCGAACGTTTGCAGCTTTGACCATCGCATCCGCCGCTTCGATCATTGCGACCAGGCCACGACACTCGACCATTCCTAATGCTTCAGGCATAACCCTCCTTTGGATATTTTCGATTGCTGATTGCTTATTGTGGCAGACTCAAATGGTCGTCGAAATTTGCCAGTCTGCATTCCGAAATCAGCAATCGCTTAGTTTCTCAACGAATGTATCGGCGCTGGAATTCTGCCTCCGCGACGTATGAAGTCTCTCGACGAAAACGAATTCACGGCCATGATTGGCGCGCTTCCCAGGAGACCACCAAACTCGACCACTTCACCGACGACTCTTCCTGGCGCTGGAATAATGCGCACTGCCGTCGTCTTGTTGTTCATCACACCGATCGCCATCTCATCAGCGATGATGGCGGCGATCGTTTCCGCTGAAGTTGAACCGGGAACGGCGACCATGTCAATACCAACCGAACACACGCTGGTCCATGCTTCGAGTTTATCAATCGACAATGCACCGACCTGTGCAGCTTCGATCATCCCTGCATCTTCCGAGACAGGAATGAAAGCGCCACTCATTCCACCAACGGATCCGCTCGCCATCGCACCGCCCTTCTTTACTGCGTCAGTTAACAGTGCTAAAGCAGCAGTTGTTCCGTGCGTTCCGGCACGTTCGAAGCCCATCGCCTCGATGATGTTCGCTACTGAATCACCAACGACGGGAGTTGGGGCCAACGACAAATCGATAATTCCAAATGGAATATCGAGTCGTCGCGCAGCTTCGCGTCCAACCAGCTCGCCCGCGCGCGATAGCTTGAACGAAAGTTTTTTGATCGTTTCCGCCAAATCCTGCAACGGCAGATTACGATCGGCATGGCGCACTGCATGATGAACAACTCCAGGTCCTGAAACACCAACATTGATTACCGCCTCAGGTTCGCCAATGCCATGAAAGGCGCCGGCCATAAACGGGTTGTCTTCAACAGCATTTGCGAAACATACAAACTTCGCACAAGCAAGACCACCGCGGTCGCGCGTGCGTTCGGCCGCATCCTTGATAATTCGACCCACTTGGCCCACGGCATCCATGTTGATCCCGGCACGCGTAGTTGCGACATTGACCGACGAACAAAGTCGCTCGGTGCTTGCTAGTGCTTCAGGAATAGAATCGAGAAACTCGCTCTCTGATCGAGTTGCTCCCTTTTGCACGAGCGCTGAATATCCCCCGACAAAGTCGACACGTACTTCGCCGGCTGCGCGGTCTATGGCCTTCGCCAACTCAACTGGATCACCCATGGATCCTTCAGTGATCAATGAAACGGGAGTGATCGCTATTCGCTTATTCGCGACACGGATGCCGAACTCCGACCCAATTTCATCGACTGTAGAAACGAGTCTAGCTGCAAAGGTACGAATCTTGTCGCCTGCGCGTTGTGCAACTTCTGCAATTGAGTCACCGCCGCAGTCTCTCAAACTAAGACCAAGCGTCACCGTGCGCACATCGAGATGCTCCATCTCGGTCATTGCCACGGTTTGTAGAATTTCAGCCTGACTGTATTCCATAACTCAATCGTGTAAGGAGTTTTCTCGTTGGAGTGCGATCCCGAGGACTCTGGAGCGTCGCTTTGTTATACCGACAACTTGACCGAATTCGAGAGTCTCGCTGTAACAAAATGACGTCGGGCCGTCGCACCCCTGGGAGGCTAACCGAGCAACTTGCTGACAATTAGCAGAACAATAAACAAAATAAAAAAAGCGGCCGCAACTAAGAGAAATCTTATGCTCGGTTCATAAGCAGCTTGATCCAGAACGACGTGCGACACCTTACGGATTTTCTCAACTCGCTCGCGCACGTTTTCTGCCTTGGATCCTTTTGTGGTGGG
>PSRF01000297.1 GCA_003175865.1 Blastocatellia bacterium | reverse complement strand
TGAGGAACCACAAAGGGGGCGGCCACGGAGTGCCGCCCCTACAGCTATGAGCGGTCGTTTGCGCGGTATTGATGCTCTTCGAGGAATTGCGGCCATTGGAGTTGTTCTCTACCACGCAGTCGATCAGAAGATCGTTCCCACCAATCTCCTACGCTATCCGGTAAAGTTAGTGCAGTTGGGTACATCATTCGGTTATATCGGAGTCTTTCTATTCTTTGTCATTTCTGGTTTTTGCATTCACCTGCAACGAGCGCGCGCGCAAGCGACTGGAGACCCAACTCAAATCAACTTCGGTGCTTTCTGGAGGCGACGAATTCGCCGTCTGTATCCGCCGTACTTAATCGCACTCGTACTGTACCTGATTCTTAACGCTTGGAGTGCAGGCTTCGATGTCACTCGTTTCTTTGTTTACGACGTAGTGATGCACTTGCTGATGCTCCATAACATCGATCCAAAAACCTGTTACAGCATCAATGGGGTCTTCTGGACTCTCGCTATTGAAGAACAACTCTATCTCGCTTACTTCCTGCTTCTATTCTTGCGCTCTCGTTGGGGATGGACGCGTACTCTGCTGGTATGTTTACTGGCTCGCGTTGCCTGGATGACATTTAGTCATGCAGTTTGGGTAAGGTATGGGATCGGGGTCCCGGTCCCTGAAGCTGCTGCCTCTCATTGGTTTACCTGGGCGTTGGGAGCCATCGCAGTCGAGGCATACTTTGGTTTGCTCAAGCTTCCGCGCTGGACCAGAGATCTTCGACTGGCCACTGTGTTAATCGTCGCGGCATCGGCGATGTCAAACTATCTGCCATCGATTCCAAAAGACACTCCATGGCACGACATTGCCTGGTTTTTGATTCACCCAATGTGGGGATTGGGATTCTTTATCGTTGTGAATCGAACTGTAATAGCGGAGCAGAATTGGACCAAGAGATTGCCGAGTATCATTTCCGTGTTTGCGACGCTTGGAGTGTTTTCTTATTCGATTTATCTCACGCACGAACTCACGTTGATGGAATCATGGCGTTATGTTAGTTCGTCGTTGTCTCCATTGTTCAACCTGGTTGTAATTGTGTTACCAGCAACAATCATCGTTGCCTGGGTATTCTTCTGGTTTTGCGAGAAACCTTACATGAGAAAAGTGGCTAAGAAGAAGGATCAGCAAGTGGTGTCCGCTGTCTTCTGTGATGAGTCATCAACAGCACCTCAACTCGAACCAGAATCCGCGTAATAGATACCACCGGCTTGTCCGGTGGTGATTAATGCTCTTCGCTACTACACGCACGCACAGATTGAGATGCGACGGCCTTGCCCCGTGGAGCAGGCTTCACGTTAATGTTAATTTATTCTTCAAGAAAGCAGAGTGAGACTCCACCGCGCAAGGCGAGTGGCATCTTCAAAACGTCCTATTGAGTTTTGTAGCTGCGAGCATGAGACACCACTTGACAAGCGAGTGGTATCCCGTAAATCAATCCAACTGATATGTGGCAACGCTAGTGGGAGTCTCGAAACAGCGGACTTTGTAGATCTGCACGCGTTCATCACCGACTCGCGACGCAACGCGCTCCAACACATACTTCGCGAGATTCTCAGCCGAAGGTTGTAATTCTGTGAATGGCTCCAACTCGTTGATGTTTCGATGATCGAGATACTGCACGACCTCGTCTGCAGCTGCCTTCAATTCAACGAAATCAACTAACAACCCGATGTTGTCTAGTTCGCGACCGCGCGCATAGATTTCAATCTTGTAATTGTGTCCATGCAAATTCTCGCACTTGCCTTTGTAGCCGCGCAGTTGGTGCGCACTCGAGAAGTTGCGCTCGATCATCACTTCAAATTGTCCCGGCATATGATGAGAGTCTAAGGAGGGCTCAAGAAAGTCGCAAGTAATGACTAGAATATAGGACCTGAATGTCCTATTCAATTAGAGCGATTCTAGCTTTGTTCTCATCACGCGCTGTTGTTCCTGCAACTTGAAAAACGCTTGCTAGTTCCTCGATTCGCGACGTAATGCGACATGGTGGCAGACTCCGTAAAAATGTCCGGCCGTAAGGCTTCGTTCTTAAGCGGGGATCGAGCACCGCCAGCACACCACGATCAGTCGTGCTGCGAATCAACCGGCCGAGTCCCTGTTTTAAAGCGATGATCGCTTGCGGCACGCTGTACTCATGAAAACTTGAACCGCCAGAGTCCTCAATGTAACGCTGCCGAGCGGCGACGATCGGATCAGTGGGAACGGCAAAAGGCAACTTGTCGATTATCACGCACGACAGCTGTTCGCCGCGCACGTCGACTCCTTGCCAGAAACTTGACGTAGCGAACAAGACTGCGTTCGGAGTTTCGCGAAATCTCTTAAGCAGCTGTCCCTTCGACGCTGTCCCCTGCACTAAACACGGGTAATCGATCTCCATCCAAATTTGCTCATAAAGTGACTGCATACCAGCAAAACTAGTCGACAGCACAAACGCTCGGCCTTCCGTGGTGCTTAGTATCTTTATCGTCTCTTCTGCCGCAGCACTGGCCCACTCAGACGAACGGGGATCCGGCATCTTCGGCGGAAGATAAAGTACCGCCTGATTCTCGTAATCGAATGTGGATTGCGCGATCAGATCATCAGCAGTATCCAAACCAAGCCGGTCGCGAATGAATGCGAAATTACCGCCGCTGGATAGAGTCGCTGAGGTGAGTACCACGGTTGGTACCTCATCAAACAACTTGTCCTGCAGCAGTCCTGCAACATCGATTGGCGACGCACGCAGAAAAATTCCACGATTTCGTCGCTCCATCCAGTACACAAACTTCCTATCAACACCTTCAACAATAAACCTCAAATCGAAACGAATCTGACGCAAACGCCTGATCAGATTTTCAATCTCCGTGGGCTTGTCCTTGAGTGAGTCGAGGGTTGTTTCCACTCTTGTGATTGCGCCTTCGAACGCAACATACAACTCACCGAGTGGGGTTGGAATCATTTCGCCATCTCGATTTCGCTTAGCAAAAGTTCCGGGAATGATGGGGAAGCGTCCCTCGTCGCCGCGACCTTCACGAAAGCCCATCCAAAAATTATCAGCGAACCTGGATAGCCTCGATGTGCTTTTGGTTAGCTCTCGATCAGTTTCCGCTTCTTCCAGAGTAAGCATCCCGAGATCCCTCACGAGGTCTTCGATCTGATAATTAGAAACCTGTGAACCGAAATATTCGGATGCTACGTCTTCGATCAAATGAGCTTCATCCAGAATCACTGCAGTGTAATCGGGAAGAACTGAGCCATACATGCTGTTGCGCAGGCTCAAGTCGGCAAAGAACAGATGATGATTAACGACAACAATGTCTGCTTGCTGGGCCCGATCACGCATTCGTGTGATGAAACACGCGTCGTAGTCCGTACACTTCTGACCAAGACATGTTTCGGAGCGAGCATCGATATGACGCCAGAAGGAAAGCGACTCAGGAAGGTTCGCAAGTTCGGCACGATCACCGGTCTGAGTTTCAGTGGACCAATGAGCAACCTCGTCAAAGTAATCAACTTCCTCCAGCCCTTCGAGAATAGGCGCAGCTTGTACGCGTCCCAGCCGGTTTAGACAGAGATAGTTACTACGTCCTTTCATGTAAGTCGCCGTGAATTTTCTCGGCAGAATACTTTGGAGAAAAGGAATGTCCTTCTCCATCAATTGTTCCTGGAGGTTTTTTGTGCCGGTGGAAATAATCACTCGACCGCGACCAGCAAGAGCCGCAGCAACGGCGGGGACGAGGTAGGCAAGTGTTTTTCCCGTGCCTGTTCCGGCTTCAACGATGAGATGTCGACTCTCTTCGAACGCGCGCATCACTGCACGAGCCATGTCAATCTGGCCGGGCCTGTGTTCGTATTCGGGATGCGCCTGGGCGATTAAACCCTCAGGCCCAAAGATTTCGTTCATGGATTTACTTAATTATGATCGAACAAAGAATGTCTCGAGAAGTTCGACGCGTAGCTTCGCATTGAATTTAGCCCGGCGTTTCAACGCCGGGTAAACAGCAATTTACGCGATCGCGTCGCGAAGCGACACCTGGATCATCCCCAAACGCACCGTTGATCGTATTCGATTTTTATTAGCTTTCAAGAACCCCAAATACTCTTCTTGAAAACTCTTCCTGACGATGTTCTAGTTGATTCTGAATATACCTTACCACGTCAGTAACGGCAGACTTATTTACAGTAAACGCCGCGTAACCATCCTGCCAATTGAATTTGTGTAAATACGGGAACTCTTGATGAATCCACAGCGACGACTCGCCCTTCAGCCATTTTGCGATCTCGCAAGGTGCGATAGTTGGAGGCGCCAATATTAGAGAATGGATGTGATCTTCAACGCCTTAAACAGCCGTCATTCGATGTTTGCGCGCGATGCCACCAATGTACGCCCAAACGCGTTGCTCGATCTCTAATGCGATCCAGTGTAAGCAATTCTGCGTTGAGAAGATCACATGACAGAAGAGTGAGGAGTATGTGTTCGCCATTGGTGAGGTCCTTTCATTTTCAAGTGAGGTTCATGCGTCGCTTACGCGACGCGTAAGGTCTTGCGCTTCTACGCGGCATTGAAATGCCGGGCTAAACTCATCACGTCGTTACGCGACGAGTCCTGCTTTCAAACGTTTCGGATAAAGCGGAAATCGTTCGGTCAGATCGGCAACGCCGCGCTTCACCTTGCTTCGTACTTCTTCTGACTCCGGAGCATGGATCACTTCAGCGATGAGTCGGCCTATCTCGCGCATCTCCGGTTCTTTCATTCCGCGGGTCGTGACAGCGGGCGTCCCGATCCGCAAACCGGATGCGACAAATGGTTTGTTCTGATCGAATGGAATCGTATTCTTGTTGACGGTGATCAACGCGGCTTCAAGCGCCTTCTCAGCGTCTTTGCCAGTGATTCCCTTCCCTTCCATCCACACGTCAACGAGCATCAGGTGATTGTCAGTTCCACCTGAGACAAGACGCAGTCCTTGTTCCTGCAACTCACTTGCGAGAGCTTTCGCATTCGCAAGTATTTGCCGTTGATACTCCTTGAATTCATCACGCAGTGCTTCACCAAATGCTACTGCCTTCGCAGCGATGATGTGTACGAGCGGTCCACCTTGTACGCCCGGAAACAACTTCCGGTCGATCTCTTTCGCATGTTCTTCCTTGCACAGAATCAGCCCGCCACGTGGTCCGCGAAGCGTCTTGTGAGTAGTGGTGGTTACGTAGTCAGCATGAGGAACGGGTGAAGGGTGCAACCCCGCAGCAACTGGCCCAAACATGTGTGCGATATCGGCAAACATCCGGGCGCCGACACTCCGTGCGATCTCACCAATGCGCTCGAAGTTGATGATACGTGGATAGGCCGACGCGCCACACACGATCAGTTTGGGTCGATGCTGTTCGGCAATTCGCTGCAACTCATCGTAATCAATCTGCTCAGTGTCTTTGGAAACACCATAGTCCGCGACTTTGTAACTCAGTCCGGAGAAGTTCATCGGATGGCCATGCGTGAGATGGCCCCCATGTGAGAGATTCATTCCGAGTATCTGATCGCCATACTGGATCGCGGCGAGATAAACCGCGGTGTTCGCTTGTGCACCACTGTGTGGTTGTACATTCGCGTGATCTGCGCCGAAGATCTGCTTTGCTCGATCGATTGCTGTTTGTTCAACGACGTCGGTCCACTCGCAGCCGCCGTAGTAACGCTTGCCGGGATAACCTTCGGCATACTTGTTCGTAAACACTGAACCGGCGGCCTCGAGTACGGCTTCGCTGACGAAGTTTTCAGATGCGATGAGTTCCAACCCACCAGCCTGTCGTGCAACTTCGTGATCAATAGCATTTGCGATGATGGGATCAACGTCGGCCAGTGGTGCGTTTCGGGAATCGGACATGTTGATTTTAGATTTTAGATTTCTGATTTGTCTGCCACGTTGCAATTCGTGCCTTATCAGGACGAACTGCCTACTACTTACCGCCTACTGCTCTCTCTGCCTACTGCCTACCCGCGACTACTCCGTTCTATGTCACTAATCTTCTGCACACGCGACGAATGTCGACCGCCCTCAAAATCGGTTGTGAAAAACGTGCGAACGATTTTAGGGATATCGTCAGGTGGTGTTGTACGCGCACCGATCGCCAGCACGTTTGCGTCGTTGTGCTGTCGTGCGAGACGCGCGATCTCTTCAGACCAGGCCACCGCTGCACGAACTCCTGGAACTTTGTTCGCACTTATCGCCATGCCAGTTCCAGAACCACACACCAGTAAACCCTGATCGACCTTACCATCTGCGACCTGTTCGGCAACCTTGCGAGCGTAGTCAGGATAGTCAACAGAAGCTTCGGAGCTTGTACCCAGGTCCGCAAACTCGACTCCGAGGTCCATCAACACGCCCTTCAATCTCTCCTTTTCTTCGTATCCAGCATGATCGCTGGCAAGTGCGACTTTCATATCAGTAAGAGCCTTCGATGTAGTGTTTAGAAAGTGACGCGATGTTACATCATTTTGTCTTTAGTCAGTAGTCCGTGGTCATTTGTCCGTAGCAATACGACTTAAATGAAGTATAAGGCTTATGACAACTGACCACGGACAACGGACTACTAACAAAGAAGCAAATTTGCCTTGTGCGCCATTGCTAAGCGAGAATGCCTATTGTTTCTATCAAGGTCATTTTGAACTGTTCTCAACAATATGCGCTGGTCACAAACTTTTATTCCAACACTTCGCGAAGATCCGGCTGACGCCGAAGTCATTTCGCACAAACTACTGTTACGTGCCGGCGTTATCCGGCAACTGTCTGCGGGCATTTACTCCTACCTGCCGTTGGGGCAGCGCATTGCTTTGAAGGTGATGCAGATTCTGCGTGAGGAAATGAACCGAATTGGTGGACAAGAGTTCTTTCTCCCGGCGCTTCATCCCGCAGAACTTTGGCAGGAATCGGGGCGTTGGGGCGCAATCGGCGATGACATGTTTCGCCTGAAGGATCGCAAAGGCACGGACATGTGCCTGGGAATGACGCACGAGGAAGTGTTCACTACAATCGCGCGCAACGAAGTTCGTTCATATAAACAACTGCCCCAGGTTTGGTATCAGATACAGATCAAGTTTCGTGACGAAGCGAGACCCAAATCGGGATTGATGCGGCTACGCACTTTCATCATGAAGGATGCGTATACGTTCGACATCGATCGCGCGGGTCTCGATAAATCATTTCTCGATCAGCGCGAAGCATACAAACGGATCTTCACGCGTTGCGGCATCGAGTTCTTGATCGTCGAGGCTTCGTCGGGAGCAATGGGTGGGACGGAGTCGAACGAGTTCATGGCTAAAACGCCCGCCGGTGAGGACATCATCGTCAGTTGCTCAAACGGTGATTACGCGGCAAACCTTGAGAAAGCAACATCGCGCTTGCCTGCTATTGCTGATACGGATGGACTGAGCGCGCCTGAAGAATTTCCTACACCTGGTGTCCGAACAATTGAGGATTTGACGACATTTCCAGGCGGCGCCGAATCCACACGTCAGATCAAGTCACTCGTTTACTACGCAACGATTAATGGCGAATCGCAACCAGTGCTGGCACTTGTACGAGGCGATCATCAATTGCACGAAACAAAGTTCGCTGATGGTATCGGGGCTACGGCAGTTCGACCTGCACATCCCGAAGAAATTCGCGACCTACTCGGCGCGTCGGCCGGCAGTCTGGGTGGTGTAAATGCGAAAGCAAAGGCAAAGTCGGCAAATCAGGATTTGCTGATCGTGGCTGATTCGAATTTGAAAGGTCGCCACAACATGACAACCGGAGCCAACAGAGATGACCACCACCTTCGTGGCGTCAACATTGAACGCGACATTGAAGTCGATCGATGGTTGGAGTTGCGGACAGTTGAAGCCGGCGAGGGTTGTCCCCGTTGTGAATCCGGCACGCTCGAAGTGTTCAAGGGCATGGAGATCGGTCACATCTTCAAACTCGGCACGAAGTATTCCGAGTCGATGGGAGCACGCGTGCTCAACCAGGAAGGCAAAGAAGTGCCCATCGTAATGGGAAGCTACGGCATCGGTGTGGAACGAATCCTCACGGCCGCCGTGGAGCAACAACATGACGGAGACGGGATTATTTGGCCAACTTCAATTGCCCCCTTTGACGTCGTAGTGACGATTACGAATATCAAGCAGGAGGAGATGACTGCAGCCGGTGAAAAGCTTTACACCAATTTGCAGCGTGCTGGACTGGAAGTTCTGCTCGACGATCGCGATGAACGTGCGGGTGTGAAATTCAAAGACGCGGACTTAATTGGCGTTCCGTATAGAATCACGGTTGGTAAAAAAATCTCCGACGGCGTTGTCGAGTTATTTGATCGTCGAACGAAAACTAGTTCGGATGTAAAGTTGGACGAAGTTGTTCAACGAGTGAAGGAGCAACTAACCGCCTA
Organism: Blastocatellia bacterium; assembly: GCA_003175865.1. Lineage (GTDB taxonomy): Bacteria > Acidobacteriota > Blastocatellia > Pyrinomonadales > Pyrinomonadaceae > PSRF01. Next base: position 1,581 of record PSRF01000297.1, on the reverse strand, counting down.
GTTGCCTTTGGAGTGTGGCGGCGCCGCTTTGTTATCGCAAGTTGTGTTGACGGCAGAAAATGACAAAGCGGCGCCAGGCCGCCTCATTCCAAACGGATAAAGCTAGCCCGCATGAATTCAAGAGCGTAATGAAATCCCTCTGGTTGTTATTCTTCTTATTGCCCCTCCATCATTCATCCGCACAGGATCTGCTTCCTGATCTCGTGCGTCGTATCAAACCGTCGGCAGTCGCAGTGGAAACCTTTGATGTCCGCGGAGAGAAATTATCTCGCGGTAGCGGCTTTTTCATTGAGACGGACCGCATCGTCACGAATCGTCACGTCATCGAGGGAGCGTACCGCGCTGAGATTCACTCGCCCAACGGCAACACTTTCCCAGTCAAAGCGGTTCTTGCTGTTGATGCTGAGGGCGACATCGCTCTTCTGAAGATCGACCCACCTACAAACCCTGTTAGACCACTACCGCTTGAGAAAACATCGCCACAGGAAGGCGAGAGTATTGTCGTCATCGGAAACCCACTCGGACTCGAAGGCAGTGTAACGAACGGAATTGTCTCAGCCGTTCGCGATATTCCGACGTTCGGGCGCATCATTCAAATTACGGCGGCGATTTCATCGGGATCTAGTGGTAGCCCAGTTGTGAACATGCATGGACAAGTAATCGGCATTGCGACACTTCAAATCACCGGCGGTCAAAGTGTGAACTTTGCGATTCCTTCAGAGCGCATTTCCCAGCTACAACCAACAACAACGCCAATGTCACTTTCCGAGTTAGTTGTTGCAAGCGGAAGAAACAAACGCGCAAAGGCAGTTCAGTTCTTCCGTGACGGTTTGAGTTTCCTTTCAAAGGACGATTGCGAAAAGGCGATTGTCTATTTCGAAAAGGCGGTCGAGTCAGACAACACGTACGCTGATGCGTGGGCGCAAAGTGGCTTTTGCAATGAGAAGTTGGGGAAACATGCGGAAGCGTTGGAGGCCTCAAAGAGAGCAGTCAGTCTTCGACCATCTGCGGAGTCGTATTTCAACATTGGTCTCGCAAACTTTTATTTGAAGCAATACCGCGAAGCAGTAGAGGGCTATCGCCAGGCGATCAAACTCGACCCCTACAACTCCGCCGACGCGTACTACGCTCTCGGCCTTGTTTATCGTGATTGGGGAAAAGCAGACGAAGAGATTCAAGCTTACAAGCAAGCAATTCGTTTACGGCCCGACTACGTGAGTGCTTACGAACGACTCGGAGCGCGATACATGCGTTCGAAGAAATACTCCGAAGCAGTAGAAGTTTTCCGACAGATTTCATCCCTTAAGCCCGGCGACGCCGTCGCTCCGAACAACATAGGTGAGGCCTACTTTGAGTTGAATAGATTTAATGACGCCGCGGAATCATTTCGGCAGGCAATTCGTTTGAAGCCAGACTTCGGAAAGGCTTACTACAATCTCGGCAAGTGTTTGTTAGCGATGGGCAATCGCGACGCCGCTCTCGAGCAATACAACATCCTGCAAAACATCGACGCAGACTGGGCTGAAAAGTTGAATGCGTTAATCAATCCCTGATTGGTCGTTGTCAGTTGTCAGTGGTCCG
>PSRF01000017.1 GCA_003175865.1 Blastocatellia bacterium | reverse complement strand
TTACGACATTTTTGACCAATCAGTAAGTAAACAAAAAGTCGGGACGAAAGAGTTTGCAGAGGCAGTGGTCGCGCGCCTGGGCCAGAAGCCAGCCATTCTCAAAGCTGTCAGTTATCAAAAATCCCCGAGTGCTCCTGCCGCAACTGCGTCGACAGCAAGACCATCCGTGCAGAAAGATCTGGTTGGTGTTGACGTGTTCCTTGATTGGACTAAAGGAACTGCCAATGACCTCGGCGACTCTCTGAACAAACTTTCCGGCGAAGGTGTGAAGCTCACCATGATCAGCAACCGCGGTGTGAAGGTTTGGCCCGACGGACATGCGGAGACTTTCTGTTCCGATCACTGGCGCTGTCGTTTCCTTTCGGACAAAGACAACAGTAAGGTTTCGCATCAGCAGTTGATCTCACTGCTGTCGCGCGTAGCAGATTCGGGCTTTGATTTTATTAAGACGGAAAATCTGTACAACTTCGACGGAGAGCGCGGGTTTTCGTTGGACCAGGGTGAATAGACAGGAAGAGAGGGAGACGCCGGGGATGGGGGGACGCGGAGATCAATTGGCACTGAGCATAGCGGGGGCGCGCTCATTGAATGCTGTCCAAGTTGAATTTCACCGCCGGTTGCCCCCTTTCTAACTTGTTCTGAACTAGTGAGTTGAATGTCTACGTGTGTGATTGTTACTGATAATTCGACAAGCGAAATTCGAACACCGCTCTTCCAATAACAACTAAAAGACAAATAGCAGCGAAAGAACATAGAGGAAAACACTAGTGGCGAGGCAAAGAACTAAAAAGAACACGGCAGTCGAGTCTCCGCGTCTCCCAGTATCCGAGTCCCCCAGTCCCTCATCTGACAGCCCACTCATCGGCGTAATTATGGGAAGTCAATCTGATTGGGAGACGATGCGACACGCAGCCGAAACTCTTAGCAGGTTTGGCGTTGCTCATGAATGTCGCGTCATCTCGGCTCATCGTTCACCAAACCTCGCTGCTGAATATGGATCGACGGCTGAGGTGCGAGGCCTGGAAGTTGTCATTGCTGCTGCTGGTGGTGCCGCTCATCTTGCTGGTGTGATGGCCGCTCATACTACGCTACCGGTGTTAGGCGTTCCGATGAAGAGCGATGCGCTTCATGGGCTCGACTCCTTGCTTGCGACAGTGCAAATGCCGGGTGGGATACCAGTTGGAACGTTGGCAATCGGAAAACCTGGTGCGGTGAACGCAGCTTTGTTCGCGGTCGCCATCCTCGCCAACAGCCGGCCTGATCTGCGAAAGAAATTGCATCGATTTCGCGAGGAACAAGAAGCCAAGATAAGGGCGACGACGCTCAGCGAGTAGAAGAGAGCTATTTCTCATTTATCATTTTTCAGTCGCGAATGATGGATTCAACTTCGAAGTGCAACAGGGAATACCACTCACGGCAGTTGGTGGTATTCAGCGTTGCAATCCAGATTGAATTCGCGATTGATAAAAGATAGCCTTTTGATTGCCGAAACATAGGTCCCCCTCTCTGGTCCTCCTTGAATTCATCTCCCCATTGGCGCAAAATGCCCGCAATGTAATACCAATCGCCCAGAGCAAGTTCCGACTCCTGTGAACCTCTCTGCTTTCTTCCTGTTACCCTGCGTCGAAGGATCCACAGAGCATGATCGGCCAGACGGTTTCTCATTATCGAGTTGTCGAAAAACTAGGTGAAGGCGGCATGGGTGTCGTTTATGTTGCCGAAGATCTGCATCTGGCTCGTCGTGTTGCCATCAAATTTTTGAGCTCAACTGACCGTCACTATCGCGCACGCTTCATTCGCGAAGCACGTGCGGTATCGGCACTCAACCATCCAAATATAGCCACTGTTCACGATTACGGTGAGACCACTGAAGGTACTCCCTTCATCGTTATGGAGTACGTTAAGGGTTCTACTCTCAGTAACATTTTGGAAGAGGGTTTGAGTTTGAAACGTGCCGTCGAGATTATTTCTTCGATGGCTGAAGCCCTGGCTGAAGCTCATCATCACGGCATTGTTCACCGCGACATCAAACCCTCGAATGTCGCTATTACTGAACGTGGACAGGTAAAGGTTCTTGATTTTGGTTTGGTGAAAAATCTCTTCGAGCAATCGACGAGTGGAGTCGATCTCGATGCGGATACGCTCTATTCAACACAAACTCGCAGCGATGTAATTGTTGGGACACCACTTTACCTTTCCCCCGAACAGGCAACAGGGAAAAAGGTTGATGGCCGCAGCGATTTGTTCGCATTGGGCGCATTACTTTACGAGTGTCTGACCGGACAGTCCGCTTTCTCGGGTAGCAGCGTGCTCGAGATTGGCGCGCAAATCATTCACGTCACACCCGAACCACCGTCATACATCAATCAGCGCGTTCCGACAGAACTCGATCGCATCACTCTAAAAGCACTCGAAAAGAAGACCGAGAACCGCTACCAAAGTGCGGAGGAGATGCTTAAGGACCTGAACGCTGTGCATGCGCGATTAAGTGACGACGGTATCGTTGCCTCCCGCAGGAAACGTAGAGCGGGTGTCACCACGAGTGCACTCGCTACGCTTACCACGTCATTGCGGCGTCGACGGTTTTCAGTTGCATCGATCATTGCGACGGTAGTAATCACAGGCCTCGTAATCTGGGGGTTAATTCACTTCTGGCCGAAGTCCTATTATCAGCCATCCCCTGCTGCGCTCACGTGGTACGAACGTGGAACTGATGCACTTCGCAACGGTGCTTATTACCAGGCGAGCAAAGCACTCGAACAGGCGATTACGATCGACAGTCATTACTCGCTGGCGCATGCGCGTCTGGCCCAAGCCTGGTCTGAACTCGACTACATCGACAGGGCCAAGGATGAACTGCTCGTCGCAGACCGTTCATCGCTCTCGCCGATCGACACCTTATATCTCGATGCTATTACTACCACTCTTCGTCGCGACTTCGACTTGGCTGTGAAGAATTACAGTGAGATCGCAAAACGATTGCCCAATGATCCGCAGGTTTACGTCGACCTCGGCTATGCCTATGAAAACAACGGCAACGTGGACAAGGCACTCGAAAACTATCTGAAAGCGATCGATGCAAACAGCGGCCAATACGCCACGGCGTTTCTGAGAGCCGGCATCGTGTACAACCGAAAACAAAATACGGCTAAGGCGACGGAGTTTTTTGATCGCGCTGAACAACTTTACGGTGCCGCGACAAACAACGAAGGAGTAAATGAAATCCGCCGACAACGCGGCATTCTGTTAAGAGATAAAGGGAAATACGAAGAGGCGCGCACACAGTTTGAAAAGTCATTGGAGTCCGCTCGCGCACTTGGCAACGAAGCGCAACAGATCAGTGCGCTGATTGAACTCAGCACTCTGTCGACGGTTCAGGGTCAAACTGCCGACGCGTTGGACAAGGCCCAGCAAGCAGTCGCATTTGCTCAAGACAAACACCTGGAAAACTTTGTCGCTGGTGGTTTGATCGAAGTTGGCAATTCCTTTCTCGATCACGGCGACTACGCTCAGGCCGAGAAGTATTACAAACAGGCAATTGACTTTGCTCAGAGTTCGAAGAGTCGACGCAGGGAAGCTCTGGCCCGTTCCAATCTCGGCGCGCTGTACATTCAAACTCAACGCATGGACCAGGGCCTTCCGCTGGTCGAACAGGCACTCGCCTTTTTTCAACAGGAGAATTACCCGAAGAATGTCGCGATTTGCCTGACACAGATCGCGCGCGGTTATCGTCGCAAAGGTGACTACGCATTGGCGCTCAAGGCACTCGGCCAAAAACTACAGATTGCACAAACTGGAGGCAGTCAGCCCGCGATTGGAGACGCGACAACGGAACTCGCTGCCGTACTGTTCGAGCAGGAAAATTATCCTGAAGCGCTCGAGCAGTACAACAAAGCCCTGGATATTTATAAAGCGCTTGGTAGCGCAACCAAGATCGCCTACAACCAGGCGAACCGAACAAATATTCTTTGGCGGCTGGGTCGCTATGACGAAGCCAGGCAATCGCTGGGAGAAGTCACGACGGCAGCGGCAGCGATGAAGGCATTGCTACCAGCGTTGCGTTTGGTTGATGCGCAGATCTCGTTAAGCGAGCGCAATTTTGGCGATGCGCGCACAAAACTAAATGACGCGTTGAAGTTAGCGGGCACGGACTATCCAGACACTGCAATCGAAGCAACTTTTGCATTGGGTCTCTTACAGACGTTGTCTGGCAATGGCAAGGATGGAGTAAAACTTTGCGACGACTCCGTTAAGATGGCCTCCAAAGGTGGAGACATCACCTTGTTGTCGCGCGCAATGCTGGCCCAGGCTGAAGCAGCGTTGGAAGCTGGCGACGCTCAAATGGCACTCAACACAGCAACCGAAGTTCAACAACGATTCGCCAAATGGTCACAACTCGAGTCGGAGTGGCGGGCGTGGGTGATTGCAAGTCAAGCAAGCGCTCGATTGAGTCAAACCGATAATGCCGCGCGACAATTGGCCCAAGCCAAGACTGTTTGTAATCAGCTGCAACAAAACTGGGGCAGTGACGTTTTTAGTAAGTATATTTCTCGGCCTGATATTCAGGTTTACTTCAAGAAGCTAGGTTGAGGTTAATCTAGCAATACCTTAGGAGGTTCAAGACCATGCTTAATGACGAAGAAAAGGAAGAAGCCATCGATCCACCAGAGCAACAAGGTGGTGGTGGATCGAAAACGACTGAGGAAGAGGCAAGCGCTGCTGCTATCGATCCACCTGAACAACAAGGTGGTGGGGGCTCGTAGGGTTTTCTGTCTCCCCGATCAACCGCACTGCAACCCAGAGCTTCTTGCCCGACATTGATAACTGAACGGTGCGCCCATTTGAATCAGCAAGTTTTTCCGAGGCGCAACTCTTCGCCAGCCCCGACTGCCTACCGGTGGTTCGGTGGAGCTTCGTGTAGCTCACCTCATAAGTTTCGGCGCGTAAGCAAGCTGATGACCGCCACAAACAACGCAGCTCCGATAATTGACCAAATCACCGGGAAGGTTGTTGTCCCAATTCGGACTGCGTACAGCTCGCTGAGACCCATCGCTCTCGCGAGCCACATCCCGAGAAGCGCGCCGATAAACCCAAGCGCGATTGAAACCAAACAACCTCCACGCGAGTAGCCAGAAATCGCCTGGCCCAACGCACCACAAATACCGGCCACGATCAGAAGTAAAATCAAATCCCATAGAGTCATCTTCGCCACCTAAATTATCAAAACGCTTGAAAACTGCGTCAT
>PSRF01000171.1 GCA_003175865.1 Blastocatellia bacterium | reverse complement strand
TAACTGAACCCGCCGTCACGTTCGCGCGAGTAATGCAGTGTTAGTTGGACCTTTGGTTCTCCAGTCTTGAACTCAATTAACCACTGTTTTGTGCCTGTGTCTTGAGGATTCGAATAGCTGATGCGTGAAATCGAAAATGCCGCTACAACCAGGATGGTTACTACTCCGGCGAACAAAACCACCTGGGACTTTTTGTCGTGGGCAAATCTCGCAAAGGCTGCGGCAATGCGCTTCATTGTGACCTCCGGCAGAAAGAGACTTAGACAGGGAACGGACGTGCGGTCTATCGGCTAAACACCACCGGCGGCTCCTTTGTGACAATCACCCGATTGGTAGTGGATCTCGTGCGTATGAAACGTTCTGTTAGCGATAGGCTGATTACAGGTTAGTTTTCAGTGGACACTCGACGACGCGATGGTAGCGGACACAATACGAAATTTGCAGTTCGCCGTCTGCGGTCGACATCTTGGGATTGGTGCGTCTAATGAAAAAGCGCTTAAGAAACTAAAGTTACGCGAGTTAAGCATGCGAACCGCGTGACGGCACTTCTTTGACCGCCTGAGTGTTGCTGCTTCGCCTTTCATCTCTTTTCACGGGCGTACCACATTGTCTGCAAAGATAAGTGTCTCCTGATTGAGGGGCAGGGACTAACCAAAGACAACCGCAGGATTTGCACAAAACTGTTGAACCCAGCAACCATTCATTCAAGCCAATCCGACTCTCGATTTTCACGATTCCACCCCCACCTCGATTCGCAGAACTAGAACACGTGGACTGAATGCTTAAACGATCTAAATTACAAACGATGCATTAGTTTCAATAAATCGTGTCGGTTCTTTGCGCTTGTTGACTACTCACGGCGGCCCATTTGAAAATCCCACTGTGCAACGCAAACGTTCTCGTACAACAAGGCTTAGCAAATTCTCTCGACTGTTGTTTTCCGAGTGGCGTCATCTCGAATTGCCGACGAGAGATGAAACTATTGTTGTTGCGGTTTCGGGCGGAGCTGATTCAACTGCTTTGCTGCTAGCCATTACCGAACTAATAGCTGCGTCAAAGTTGTCGTTGTCTGTTGTTGTTGCTCATCTTGATCATGGCCTTCGATCTTCCAGTAGAAACGATGCCAAATGGGTTTCCACGTTGGCGCTGCAATTGGGATATACCCCGGTTATTAGTCACATAAAAGTCAGCCACATCGCTCGTAACGAGTCAGACAACCTTGAACAGGCAGCCAGAAAAAAGCGCTACGAATTCCTGGCCAACACCGCCAAACGCACAGGGGCGAGATTCGTTCTCACCGGGCACACAATGGACGATCAAGCGGAAACGGTCCTGTTGCGACTGATGCGGGGCAGCGCAAGTTTAGGGTTGGGCGGCATGGAGGCACTGCGCCCGCTGGAAGGCTCTAAGCACGTTCAACTAGTACGGCCAATGTTGTGGGCTCGAAGAAGCGAAACGGAGGCATATTGTGTCACTCGGAAAACCGAGTTTCTCCATGACGAAATGAATTACGACGAGTCTTTCGCGCGGGTTAAGGTACGGAAACAGCTCCTGCCGCTTATGGAGTCATTTAATAAGCGAGTGGTGGAAGCTCTGTCGCGCACTGCAAGTTTGTTGCGCGAAGACAGCACCGCCCTCCTCGGCCTCGCAGATAATCTTTTGTCCGACTCCATTGTCGACCTAGAAGCGGCTGATAAAACGAAATCCGATCGACCGAGGCTGAACGTAAATATACTTGCGGGGGCGCAGCCAGCGCTGCGGAGGCGCGCACTAAAGCAATGGATTTCAGCAGCGCGTGGCAATAGTCGTCGACTGGAAATGGTGCACCTCAAGGCCGTGGAAAAGCTGCTGGAAAGTGGTCGCGGAGGCCGAACGGTCGAGTTGCCCGGTGGGTTCATAGTTAAACGAAATCGGGGCTGGTTGGAGTTAAGAGACGAAAACGATTGAAAAAGCTGCAGCCAGACTCTATAGTCAAATCGGGAACAAACCGCCGCGAACCATCGGCGGTTTTTTATGTCCGGCGCGAGTTGAGATGCGTGCGCGGTAAAACACAACGGCTGACTGCCGTCACGCATCAAAAAGTTGGATTATTGAAATGATTAGAAGGAGTTAGGGCTCTCGGAGGACGATCTTCATCGGGAGCGACAAATGACGTCACAATAAGTTATCATCGGGCGTCGGAGGCGTTAATGAATTTGAGTTCTACTGCAAGACAGATCGTATTTTGGCTCCTGATTATCGCAGGAGCCCTATTGCTCTATAAGCTCGTCAACCCACGCGGTAGCAGTTATCAACCAGTGGATCTGACGAAGATGGATCAGATGATCCAGAGTGGCGAGCTAAAACAGTTGACAGTCAAACAAACAGAGACTGTCGCGATTGACAATCACAATCAGGAATATCGTGTTGCGCTGTCGAATGAGCCGGCGAAGAACGACTTATTGAAGGCGGCTCGCGAGGTTGTTAACGGCAAACCGCGCGTCGCGAAAGTCGAAGAAGAATCCAGCAGCAGTTTTATCTGGCCAATGTTGATTACGTGGGCCCCGCTGCTATTCATTATCGCCATCTGGATTTTTATGCTTCGACAAATGCAGTCAGGTGGGAACAAGGCGCTTTCGTTCGGGAAGTCGCGAGCGAAGCTGCTCAACAATCAGCAGAAGCGCGTTACATTCAAGGACGTCGCTGGTGTTGAGGAAGCGAAAGAAGAGCTTCAAGAGATCATTGAGTTCCTTAAGGAACCACAAAAATTCCAAAAGCTTGGCGGGCGAAGTCCCAAAGGCGTCCTAATGATGGGACCTCCGGGAACGGGTAAGACTTTGTTGGCCCGTGCAATCGCCGGCGAAGCAAACGTTCCGTTCTTCTCAATCTCCGGATCAGACTTCGTGGAAATGTTCGTTGGTGTCGGTGCATCGCGTGTGCGCGACCTCTTTGAACAGGGAAAGAAGAACGCACCTTGCATCATCTTCATCGATGAGATTGATGCGGTGGGCCGCCATCGCGGCGCTGGACTTGGCGGCGGGCACGATGAACGTGAACAGACGTTGAACCAGCTGCTCGTCGAAATGGATGGCTTTGAATCCAACGACGGCGTGATCTTGATCGCGTCAACCAACCGTCCGGATGTACTCGATCCAGCGTTGCTCCGGCCAGGTCGTTTTGATCGACGTGTTGTGGTTTCACGTCCTGACGTTCGTGGTCGCGAAGGTATTCTGAAAGTTCACACTCGGAAGATTCCACTCGGCGAAGATGTAGACATCTCAGTTATCGCTCGTGGTACTCCCGGATTCACTGGCGCCGACCTGGCTAACCTTGTTAACGAAGCTGCTCTCAACGCTGCTCGTTACAACAAGAAACTCGTCGCGATGGGCGATTTCGAGTTAGCCAAAGACAAAGTGTTGATGGGTGCCGAACGCAAGAGCATGGTGATCTCAAACGAGGAGAAGCGCGTCACTGCTTATCACGAGGCTGGACACACACTCGTTGGTTTGAAGGTGCCGAATGCTGATCCTGTTCATAAGGTCACGATCATTCCACGTGGCATGGCACTGGGTGTGACGCAACAGCTCCCTGAGGGCGATCGACACAACTACAGTCAGGAATATTTGTTGGGCCAGATCGCGATCCTGATGGGTGGCAGAATTGCTGAAGAGACTTTTCTCGGCAGCATCACCACTGGCGCCTCTAATGACATTGAGCGTGCTACGGAACTGGCGCGCGCGATGGTTTGCGAGTACGGCATGTCTGAGATGGGACCGCTGACGTTTGGTAAGAAGGAGGAGCAAATCTTCCTCGGACGTGAAATAGCTCAGCACCGTGACTTCTCGGAAGACACTGCAATCAAGATCGATCAGGAAGTAAAGAAAATCGTCACTGCGCAGTACGAGCGAGCGAAGAACATCATCGAGGAGAACCGCGACATCATGGTTCGACTCGCAGAATGTTTGCTTGAGCGCGAGTCGTTGGACGGAGTCGAAATTCGACGCATCGTCGCCGGCTTGCCGTTAGATGACAGTCAGCCGATTGAGTCCGGAAGTGATGAGGATCGGCCGCAACTGAAAGAACCAACAGCGAATCCGTTGAAGCCAATCCTGCCACCGATTACGGGAGGCAATCCCGCACCGGCTTAGGTCAAACATTCAATTCAGCGACACAAAGGGAATGAGTGCTACTCATTCCCTTTTCTTTTTGAACTCGGGCCGGCGGCGTTCAAAATAGTTTTGCTGTGCGTTTGCATGTTAGACTTCATTACAACTCACCAACTCCTGGAGTTTTATGACTACCAAGACTGAGCCAAGCATAAGCTCTACGCAAAATACGGAGTGCGAGAGTATTGGTTGATTGATTGGGACCAGCAGATAGTTGAAATTTATCGTTTGCAGGATTCATCGCTTAGCCTCATCTCGAAGTTGTCGGGAAACGAAGTTGTCACAACTCCTATTCTGCCGGGCTTTTCGTGCACTGCTCTTCAAATCTTTACGCTTCCAAATATCCGATAAAGCTTGGCTTCATTACAGCTCGATTTACAAACCAATCGAGTCGACGCCACTGACTCTTGCTTAGCCGCAGCCTTGAGGAGATCCTGAAATACCACAAACGACAGTTTGTGGTTGGTTAAGGTTCTCTCTACACCAATGCGGCACTAAGAAGTCTGCGTGCTTGTGAATGGTCGTTGGATGAAACAGTCAACGTTCGTTCCCCAAGCGCGCAAACTTCTTCTGGTCGTAAAATCCTGGAAAGCATCTGAAATGACTACAGGATTCCTCTTTCATCAAAAACCACTGACCATCCGTCAGTTCAGCAATGAGCCAGTGAATTCAGCGCAAACCCACAATTTTGAGCCTCGTTCTTAAAAGCGACTTTGCAAGAGGGCTTAAAGCTTATTGGACATTTTCTGTATCATCAGTACATGAGGGACGAATGGCATATTCGGAACAGGACCGTTCTGATTGGTCCACGTACTCTCGTGATGGGAATTCTCAACGTCACGCCCGACAGTTTCAGCGATGGCAATCTGTTCTTTTCCGTCGAAGATGCACTGACTCGTGGCGAGCAGATGATCAAAGAAGGCGCTGACATAATCGACGTCGGCGGTGAATCCACGCGACCCGGTGGTGAACCTGTCTCAGCAGAAGAAGAGATTGAGAGAGTGGTACCTGTCATCTCG
>PSRF01000412.1 GCA_003175865.1 Blastocatellia bacterium | reverse complement strand
ACGACGATAAATGTCAGCGAGCCTTCCTCGTTTGATCGCCCGTGGGGCGTTACTAACGGCTCTCGTCGCTTCCGCGGCAAGCAGTTTTGGACAGATTCCAGTGGCTTCATCCGCGCGCGCCATTCCTACTGAAGTAGAGCAGTCCGAACAACGCATCACGCAGATCATCGCCAAGGCTGAGGATCACTTCCGTAAAGGAAAACTGAACCTCGAAGATAACAAACGTGAGCAGGCACGCGATGAGTTTGATAAAGCTGTCGATTCAATTCTCGAGTCCGGTTTTGATGTTCGTGCCAGCCAACGATTGCAGACGTTCTACCTTGAGTTAGTTGAGCGGATTTATCGCGAAGAAGTCCCGCAACAACAGCCGACGGCTCCGAACAGTGCTGCGACTATGGTTTTAGTCGCGCAGAACACGCAGAGCCAGGACTCAACCGCTCAAAAAACTCCGCCGCCACAAATCGGCTTTCGCGAACAAAAATTTGAGCCTTCGCCGCTTGATGAGTTGAGCAAACTCGTTCTTACGCCAGAGGAGCAGAACGTTACGGATGCCGACGTCGCTGCGCTTGAACAAGCAAAGCAAAATGTAAATTTCAACTTCACGCTCAACCCGCTAATTCAGCAATACATTAACTACTACCAGGGCCGCGGTCGTTCAACGATGGAGTCTGGACTGCGCCGCTCGGGTCAGTTCATGAAACTCGCACGAAAGATCTTTGCGGAAGAGGGTGTTCCGGTTGACATCATTTGGTTGGGTCAGGTGGAAAGCGCGTGGAGACCGAAAGCAGTTTCGTGGGCAGCCGCGTCTGGTTTGTGGCAGTTCGTTCCGAGCACTGGTCGTCAGTACAACCTGAGACAGACCGCATGGATCGATGAGCGCAACAGCTTTGAGCAAGCAACGCGCGCTTCAGCTCAGTATTTGAAGAGTCTCGCCACCCGTTACAACGGCAATTGGGAACTGGCTATGGCGGCCTACAACACTGGCGCTGGAAATGTCGATCGAGCGATAGCACGTGCCGGTACTGCCAACTTCTGGATGATCTACCCATACATCGTTCAGGAAACTCGTAACTACGTTCCGAATATTCTCGCGACAATCTTGATTGCAAAGAATCCAGAGAAATATGGTTTCAAGGGTATCAAGCCGGATACTGCGATGGCGTACGATGTCGTACAGGTGCCGTCGGCGACAAGTTTGCAGTTGGTTGCAGACGCGACTGATACGAGCATCGACTTCATTCGGTCGTTGAATCCGGAATTGAAGCGCGACGTGACGCCGCGCGGTGAGACTTACAATGTCCGTATTCCTGCCGGTCGTGCCAACACGTTTGTAGCGTTGCTGAAGCGCATTCCGGGTGATCGTCGTGAAACTGCTCGCGTGATCGGAGTTGCGCCAGGTGAAGATCTTCAAAGCGTTGCAAATCGCACCGGTATCAGCGTCGCTCAACTGCAGGCCATGAACGGCGGCGTCGATCTTAAATCGACCACGAAACTTGTCGTTCCAAATAGCAATGTTAAGTTGACCCGCTGGGTCCGACCGAAAGCGGGAACCGACACAGACACTACAGCGGCAACACTGACCAAGGTTCGCGCACGTAAGGGCGACACGATTGCAAGTATCGCTGCTTCACACAATCTCGATGCAAATGACCTGGCCCGTCTGAACGGCATTACCGCCAATGCAGAACTGCAGGCAGGTCAAGAAGTCAAATTGCCGGCGGCCTCAAGCGCGCCCTCACGACGACGATAGTTTTTAGGGGCGGCACTCCGTGGCCGCCCTTTTCGATCTCGACAGTTAATCTCAATAAAGGGTGGGCACGGAGTGCCACCCCTACAATTCGTCAGGAGCCACCTCACCATGCTCTTTCGCACACTCTCAGCCGCCGTTTACGGAATTGATGCAGACTTGGTCGATATTGAAGTCGATCTCACTGCGGCCCGTGGTGAATCCGACCAGGGACCTTCAGTAACAATTGTCGGTTTACCTGATGCTGCCGTTCGTGAATCACGCGAACGAATTAGAGCTGCAATCCAAAACTGTTCATTCTTCTTTCCGTTTCACAAAACCACCATCAATCTTGCGCCCGCCGACGTGCGTAAGGAAGGCGCCAGTTTTGACCTACCGATTGCGCTCGGAATACTCGGAGCAAATGGCGATCTTGCCGAAGAAAGCAACCTGATTCACATGGTGTGCGTCGGCGAACTTTCACTCGATGGACGTGTGCGGGCCATCAAAGGAGCGTTGCCGATTGCCATTCTTGCTCGCGAAACTTCCATTCGACATCTGATTCTTCCCGAAGAAAACGCTAAGGAAGCTGCGGTAGTTGCGGGCGTGAATGTGTATCCAGTCGCTGACCTGCGCAGTGCCGTTCAGCTTATTGCCGCCTTACGATCATCTGATCCTCCGCGGCCGTTGAAAGTTGATCCGTCGGAGATTCTTCGTCGCACTGAACACTACAGTGTCGACTTCAAAGAAGTTCGCGGTCAGGTGTCGGCAAAGCGTGCACTTGAAATTGCAAGTGCTGGTGGACACAACATACTGCTGATTGGACCTCCAGGATCGGGTAAGACCATGTTGGCAAAGAGACTGCCAACCATCATGCCTCCGCTTGAATTCGACGCCGCACTTGAACTCACGAAGATTCATTCAGTAGCCGGACTAACTGGACGCGCCGGTCTTGTGACTGAACGCCCATTCCGGTCACCACACCACACCATCAGCGATGCCGGATTGATTGGTGGTGGGGCAGTTCCACGTCCTGGTGAAGTTTCGTTAGCCCATCAGGGAGTTCTGTTTCTTGATGAACTACCTGAGTTTGATCGCACAGTTTTGGAAGTCCTTCGTCAACCACTCGAAGATCAGAAGGTGACCATAAGTCGGGCTTCGATGTCTCTGACGTTTCCTGCTTCGTTCATGTTGGCAGCCGCTATGAATCCATGTCCTTGTGGGTTCTGGAATGACCCAACCCGCGAGTGTCGTTGTTCGCCGATGCAAATTCAACGCTACGTCGGACGCATTTCTGGACCTTTGTTAGATCGCATTGACATTCACATCGACGTGCCGGCGGTCAAGTTTCGTGAGTTGAGTGGCGAGACTCCTCCGGAGACTGACAGCTCCGACACGATTCGCAATCGAGTTAATGCCGCTCGTGAGCGTCAACTCAAACGCTTCGCGGGCGAAAAGATTTTCTCGAACGCCGCAATGACACCGCGAATGATTCGCAAGCACTGTCGCATTGATTTTGAAAGTGAACGAATGCTGGAGAGTGCGATGACCCGACTCGGTTTATCAGCACGCGCCTACGATCGCATTTTGAAAGTCAGTCGGACGATTGCAGATTTGGAAGGATCAGAGAAGATCCGATCGAGTCATGTTTCAGAAGCGGTGGGTTATCGCTCGCTAGATCGGACTTACTGGACATGAGCTTCGATGCAGTAATTAGGTGAGGGCAGCGGTAAAGTTAGTGCTTCGCACATACTGAACATAGAAACTGTGTACTTTTTAGGAAGCGGGCCCGCGCTCGTTGAATCTGGATGTGAGCTTATGCGTTTACCAATTGGTTCAGTTTCTCATTTGGCTTCTTTAACGACTGTTTCTTCTTCAACAACTCTGCCCACAAGTCACCAACTTCAGCCATCCGCCTTTCCATGTTTCGAAGGTTGAGACTTTGTGGTCCGACTTCTCCACTTTCAACTTCCTCCCACTTGCATGGCGCCGACACTGGCGCGCCGTTTTTCGCTCGAACGGTGTAGGTTGCCGCGAACGTGGCGCTGTACTCATTGCGCCCAGTATCGACAAGAATTCTTCCGGCACGATCCACTTTCTTAAATTCCAGAGTAAGAATGTCTGGAAAGCGCTTCACGAAGAGTCGGCCGACGCGATGTGCAAATCTTGCTACGGTTCCGAAGTCAGACTTTCGATCCAGCGGAACCGCAATATGAAAGCCTTTCGAGCCCGACGTCTTTAACCAGCTCTGTAAACCAAGTTCTGCAAGGAGATCGCGAAGACTAAGGGTAGCCGTGCGTAACATGTCTGCGTCGTCGCTTGAGGGATCCAGATCGAAGACGCAAATATCCGGGTAGTACAACTTCGGTGTGCGCGTTGGCCAGACGTGAATCGTGATGCTGTTTTGATTCGACAGCCATAGCAGCGACCGGACGTCATTTGCAATAGGATGATGAACAGTGCCGTCTTTCTTTGGTACTTCAACTCGCTCCAACCATTCCGGAAAACCCTTCACGACGTCCTTTTGAAAGAAACCTGGAGCAGCAATCCCACGATGGTATCGCTCCATCGTAATTGGACGACCACGCAAGTGGAGCAACATCCACGGAGCAATCATTTCATAGTAGGAGGCCAGCTCACGTTTCGTAATACCGTCTGCAGGAAAAAGAATCTTGTCCGGGTGTGAAATCATTTACGATTCAATCACGCGCAGTAGTCTTGGGTGTCGCAACTTGCGGTACTTGGTCCATTCAATAAACCCAACCTCCACGACAATCCTGGGAGTGACCCAGTGAACTCGTAAGCGTGGCAATCCGACAGCTTTTGTGAAAGACGTTTTGGGTATCTCAAGCTGGTCTAGTTGTTCGCGGAGTTGGAGTAGCAACTTAGTGTTGAATCCAGTTCCGATCTTTCCTGCGAAACAAAAATCATCTCCTTCGTAACGACCAACCAACAACGCTCCAAGTCCGACGCGTGCGCCTTGGGGATCAGTGAAGCCGCCAACAAAGAACCGCTCAGTTAGCTCGCATTTCATTTTCAACCATTGTTTCGAGCGTTTGTGTTCGTAAACACTGTCGAGCCGTTTTGCAATTACACCCTCCCAACCCTCTCGTTGGGCTCGATCCCACGGCGATTCACTACTGTCGAGAGATACTACGCGCTCCAACGGCGCACTCATTTGCAACTCACTCAAGAGCTCACGGCGTTGATCCAGTGGAAGAGAAGTTACGGGACGTCCATCCATCCACAGAACATCAAATACGTGGTAAGCGACATTCCCACGCCCCCATGTAACCTCGCCATCAAGTATCAATTGATCGTTGGGCAGTTTTTCGATTGCGCGGGCCACACCAGGCAAGTTCTGGGGTAAATGATTGCGCGAGAAAAGTCGAACGTCAGCGCCGTTCTTAAATGCAATAAGGCGGATGCCATCAAATTTCTGTTCAAAGACCCACTCAGGTCCTGTAAATCGTTCCTGGGTCAATGTGGCCGCCATCGGGATCAGCCATTCAGGGAAGGGAGTTTCCTCGGACATTGCTCAAAATGATCCAATCTGGCAACGAGTGACAAGCCAGTCTCGACCGGCTGCTGTACTCAACCACGAATAATCCTGAGTTGACCGTGGCATCCGATCGCTACGCTCGCTGTTTC